>NZ_JBXWSL010000097.1:0-7553 GCF_059613425.1 Ruegeria sp. BHSA123
CATGACGGGGGGAAGGAGCGGGGGCCGGGTATTGTCTGATGGCAAGTCGGGATGTTTGTGGGCTGTGACCAGCCTTTGATGCGCGGCGCAGAGAACGGCAACTCCGAGCCCTATAGCGTCATATGCTGCACGCCGTTCGAACTGGTGCTAAGCGTGGTTTGTAGACGTTGCACATGATCGCGCAGTTCGGCTGCGTCTATTTTTCATGCCGACGGAATTGGCGGGCATTTTCTTACTGCTTTGTGCCATCGACCGCGCCTTTGCGTTCCATATCGAGCGTCTGCGAAAAACCGACCATTTCCATCTGTGTCTCAAGCCCAAGCCGCTCCCGAATAGCGCTTCGATGTGCCTTGACGGTGCGCTCGCTGACAACGAGATTGCGCGCGATCTGCTTGTTACTGGCGCCAACAACAAGTTGCCAGAACACCTCCTTCTGCCTGTCGGTCAATTGATCGAACCGCGCCCGGGCGTTCACGCTTTCACTTCTCTTCCGAAGTTCGCCTTCCACTTTCTCCACGGCCTCGCTAAGGGCGGCTTGCAGGTCACTGTGCTCAACAGGTTTTTCCAGGAAGTTGACGGCTCCATCGCGCATTGCCCGGGTCACCGAACGCACCGTTGCAACACCGCTCAAAAACACGATCGAAAATGGTTCTGACCGAGCTTCGAGGCGCAACTGCAGTTCGAGCCCGTCCATTTTCGGCATTGAGAGATCCGCAAGCAGGCATTTCCAGTCCGTGTGCTCCAGAAATTTGAGCGCCAACAGGGGATCGTCGAACGTCTGTGTGGAATATCCCATCGTGCGAACCTGTTTGTCCAGCGCGCGCAGAAGCGATGGATCATCATCCACGATTACGACGTCGCAAATGGTCTCAGGCACTTTTCCTCAACCCCGTCTCTTGGCCCGGTGGCAGCGTGATGGCGAACCTGGCACCGCCGATGGCGCTTGCCCCGACTTTGATCCTGCCATTGTGCCGCTCGACCACCCGGCGGACGACGGCGAGACCGACACCCATGCCCTTGCTCTTGGAGGTTACGAAAGGAGCAAATACCTTATCCGCTTCTTCGCCCAAAATACCCGGGCCATTATCTTCCACAGACAGTTTAAGACCGCCATCCGGTTCCCCGCTTATCGTGATAACGACCTCTCCGCCCTCTGTGTCGCCGGTCGCCTGCATCGCGTTCATGACAAGATTGACCATGGCCTCCTGCAGTTCCAGTTCGACACCAAAGAAGCTGTCCGGCGGATTTTCGGAGATCTGCTGAATGGCAATTCGTCGGCGCTGCGCCTCAGGCTGGAGCCATTCCAGAACGGCCCTCAGCGCTGTCACCGGATCAAACCATTTGCGCTCCGGATCGCCGTCGTACATGAAATGTCGGACGTGTCCCATAAGATCGCGGGCGCGTCGTGTATCCCTGAGGATGTCCCGAATGATTTCCTCTATGTCGCCCTCGCCGGCAGAATCCGACTCTAAAAGGATTTCGCAGGTTTGCGCGTTGCTGAGGACAGCGGCAATCGGCTGGCTCAGTTCATGGGCGATCGTCGAAGCCAGCTCCCCAAGCGTCAGTGCGCGTGACAGTTTCTCGAACTCGCGCCTTGTTTCATCACGTTCGGCCTCGGCCTTCAGACGTTCTGTCTGATCCTTACCAATGGCGATCAGCCCATCGCTGGTCCCCGCTTTCTTGGAGAGCGTCACGCAATGCCAGGCCATTTCCCTATGGGTCCCGTCCGCGGCGGGCAGAAAACGGGCCGCAGCCTCCTGGCTTTTCCAGAAATCCGGATCAGTTATTGGCAACTGATCAGAGTTCAAGGCATTTCCCGCAAACAGGATATCTGCCTTTTGCCCCACCAAGTCGACGGAGCTGCGGCCGATCAAACGTTCGAGGAAGGGATTGACGCTGGCGATCTTGCCACCGGCATCGACCCGAACCAGCGCCAAATCGACCGCATCCATCACTCTTTGCCATCGTTCCCGTTCGAACTTGATCTCGCGGTTCAGCCAAGCACCTTTGGCGACTTCGCCAACCAGCGAAAACGCGAGCGAGACGGAGATTGCAACGAAGATGACACCGATAAGGTACGGTGTCTGGATCACCGACGCGTCCACGAGCGGCGTGTGAATTCCCGCGACGACTATGAAGAACAGAACCGGTCCCGCCGTCTTTAGCGCGTGAGCGCCCGAACCGGTTCGCAAGGCGCGCAGCAACACGTCAATCACATAAATCACGATTGCCAGAGAGGCCAAATCCGTCAGGTACTTGGACCAGTGCATTTCTCCAACCGGCAAGGCGAAGGCCTCATTCCAGGGCGTGGTTCGGTAGTCCAGCCCTTTGAGCCAACCAGTCACAATCTGCCCCGGGTTGGTCAAAACAATGATGATACTAAAGCTCCAAAGACCGGTGATGAACCAGCATAGCCAACGGCGACCGATGTTCAGCCGAAATTGAAGAAACCAGACCATGCTAATCAGCGAAACACCGATAAAAACACTTTGCGCCCGAAATGCATTCACGAAATCTGCGGTCGACGGGGTCCCGAGATAGGAGAATTCGCACAGGGCCGCAGCACTGCCCGCCAGGCTCATCACGCTCGCAAACAGAAACGCCGGCTGATCCCGGAGCCTCAACCAGATCAACAGGTAGACCGCACCGAGAATGATGCCGAAACCGGCGGTTACGAAATAGATCTGGCCAAGAAGTTGCATCTGGTCCTTTCAGCTTTGGGCACAGAGACGCTAGCGCGGCCCCAGTGACAAGGCAAGGAAGTGCTCAGGTCGCTGATTCGGCTGCTCAAAAAGCCTGTCAATTGTCCTTCGGGGACAATAGCGGGGTTCACCGCAACCCGGCATGATCCCTTGGAAAGAGAAAGGTTTCGCAGTGACACCGGCGCCGGTCACCATTTTCGTACTCGACGATGACAGCAGCGTTCGCACGGCACTCGCTCGTCTGCTGAAGGCGAAGGGGTTCGCCGAGCAGCAGTTGGACAGTCTCGCGTCGTTGCGCGCGGCCTTGCCCCTGCCGGCTGACAGCTGCCTGCTTGTCGATATCGTCCTCGACCAGGAAAGCGGGCTCGATGTGCCCGGCATTCTCGCTGACCGGAACGAATTGGTGCCTGTCGTTTTCATGTCGGCGACTGACGACGAAGAAAAACTTGCCAAAGCGGACACCACGGGCGCGACCCGCTGCCTGCGCAAACCATTTGAGGCTGATGAACTCTTTGCCGCTTTGGAGGCGGCGCTTTCTGCCTTTTGTCATGCGCCTGTTCTGGATTTGAAAAAGGAGTGAAAATCGAATGAGAAAACTACTGTTATCTGCCGCAATCACAATCGCTCCGCTGGCAGCATTTGCCGAGCAGGAGCATTGGACAAAGCTCCGCAATATGCCGTTTCCGGAGAACTACCCAACCCAGGAGTCGGTTGAGGTCCTCCTTGACGAGATGTTGTTCCACCGGGCCACGGTGGTTGTGCAGTGGTCACTGCCGGCGATGACAGTTTGGGCAATGAAAAAAGGCTCTGAGGCGGAGTTTGGCGAAGGCTCGAACGTATTCCCCATCTGGAAGGACCGGCTTTCTGCCGAGACGCTGGTCAGCACGCCGAATTCGGACCTCGTCTATGGGATGGGGTATCTGGACCTGCAAAAGGATGGCCCGACTGTCATCGAGGTTCCACCCAAGTTGCAAGGCATTCTCGACGATTTCTGGCATCGCCCGCTAACGGATGTCGGCTTCGTCGGGCCGGACAAGGGCGAAGGCGGCAAGTATCTGATCCTGCCGCCGGACTTCGAGGGAGAAGTGCCCGAAGGATATTTCACATTCACTTCACAGACCTACAATGTCTTTGTCTTCTGGCGGGCTTTCCTTGGCGAAAACCGCAGCACCGACGAAGCGGTCGCGCTGATGGAACAAACGCGGATTTACCCGCTGATCCAGAAAGACAATCCGCCCGAGATGGTGTTCCCGAACGGGTCCGGTCGCCCGGCGAACATGCTCTACCCAAAGGACTTCAGGTACTTTGAGGGCCTCGCCGATTTCGTTCAGAACGAGTTCGTTGATCCCGAGGACGCGGCAATGCGGGGGTTGATGGCGTCGCTCGGCATCGTGAAGGGCAAACCATTTGCACCTGACGACAGGATGAAGGCGATCCTGAGCGCGGGGGCAGAGGTCGGGATGAAGATGTCTCATGCGCTGCGGTTTGGCGACAAGCTCCCGAACACAAAGTATTGGGAAGACCGAAACTGGCACAATGTTCTGAATGTTCTGGATGTCGGGTTCAACGAGGACACGTTCCGGAACATAGACGCCCAGATCGGCATGTTCATCATTGCGTACTCGATCAGCCCAGCGATGGTGATGAACATGGTGGGCGCTGGATCGAAATATCCCTTCGCCTACAAGGACGCAGACGGGAATTATCTGGTTGGCGGAACCTCCTACAGGCTTCACCTGCCTCCAGATGTGCCGGCGCAGAACTTTTGGTCCGTCACGCTCTACGATGCAGAAACCGCCTCGGGCCTGCAGAACGGTCAACCTTATCCGTCCATCGGATCCAACGACGACCTGACCTACAACGCCGACGGATCTGTCGATCTGTATTTCGGGCCGGATCTGCCCGCGGATGCGCCGGAGTCGAACTTCCTGCGTACCGTTCCGGGCAAGGGCTGGTTCACGCTGATGCGGCTCTACAGCCCCGGTGAGGCGTTCTTCGACAAAAGCTGGCGCCCCGGCGATTTCGAGAAAATCATTTGAACTGGAAAAGCATTGGGCCGGCGTTGCCGTGCCTAGGCGTAGGACAGGAGAAAAACCGATGATATCCACACTTCGCTCTGCAACAGCAATAACCCTGTTGATGGCTTTGCCCTTGGCCGGTTATGCGCAGGAATCCATCGACACCCGGATCGGATCGCTCGACTTCACTCACAGTTTCACGACCGGCTACCCGTCCGATGCAACGATTGCCAAGCTCTACGAAGCGATGGATTTCCAGCGTGCTGTCCAAGCCTATATCTGGGCGATCCCCCTGATGGGCATGGCACAGTGGCGGCGTGCGCATGAAGACGAGCTTGGCGCCGAGAACGGCCAGATCGTCTTCGTGGAGTCCTACGCCGACAAGATTGGTGGCCTGACCTTCAACGCGACAACGCCCTACGTGCTGCCCTTCATCGATCTCGCCGATGGCCCCTGGGTGGTCGAGATGCCGGAACCGCAAGGGTCGGTGCGAGGAGCTGCCCATGACATGTGGCAGATCGGGATCACGCAAATCACCGAGCCCGGCAAGTACGTGTTCGTCGGCCCCGGACAGGACGCGCCAGAGGCGGAGGGCTACAAGGTGTTTTCTTCGCCAACCAACGGTGTGCTCATGGGTATCCGGTTGATGCCGGAGGACCGTGACGAACGCATGACGCTGCTGGAACTGATCAAGGTCTATCCCTGGTCCGAACGCGACGATCCCAAGCCCCGCGGATACATCACGCCCGATGGAAAGCCCTGGATGGGGGCGCAGCCCGTCGGGCTGGAATATTGGGAGTTGCTGAACGACACGATCCAGCGCGAACCGGTCTTCGAGCGCGACCGCTTCTTCATGTCCATGCTGAAACCTCTCGGCATCGAGAAGGGCAAACCCTTCAACCCCGGTTGGCGCGAGCAGCGCATTCTGATGGAGGCAGCGGTTGTCGGAGAAGCGATGGCCAAGGCCAACGATTTCTCCAAACGCGTGGAGACCAGCCACTACCGCGACGACGTTCAATGGGAATACGCGACGACCGCAAACCCAGACCAGCGTGACGAAAACCATGATCACCTCGATGAACGTGCGGCATGGTTCTACGAGGCTGTGACCAACGACGTTGCAATGCATGGCCAGAAGACGGGCAAGGGGCAAGTCTATATGGCGACCTACAAGGACGCCGACGGAGATTGGCTGGATGGCGGTACTGACTATGTGCTTCGGGTTCCGCCGGATGCCCCGGCTGAAGCATTTTGGTCCCTCACAGTCTACGAGGTCAGTACCCGGACACTGGTCCAGAACGACTATGAGATCGCGGACCGCTCGTCGCGGATGGACCTGGCCTATAACGACGACGGCTCGGTGTCGCTTCATATCGGACCTACCGAGCCGGAAGGCGATGCGCGCAAGAACTGGATCCCGACCGAACCCGGCCGCGCCTGGTTCCCGTATTTCCGTCTGTATTCACCGAAGAAGCCGTTCCTCGATCAAACCTGGGTTCTGCCCGATATCGAAAAGGCAGACCCATGAGGCGGGCACGACAAAACATGTTCCGCCGGAGTTGCTCAAAGGAGGGTCAAATGCACTTGTCATTCAAAACATTGGTTCTCTGCCTGGGGTTTACGTTGGGCATTTCTGGCAATGCAAGCGCCCAATCTGAACTGGGCTCTGCGGTTCAGAACCCGATCAGCTCGCTCATCAGCGTGCCGTTGAAATTCACCTTTGACAACGGAGCCCCGAACGGGAAGGCAAATGTCCTGAGTATCAACCCAGTATTTCCAGTTACCATCGGAGACTGGAATCTGGTCAGCAGGTTCATTGTCCCGCTCTACGATGCTCCTGGCGGGGTCGCCGGGCTACCGGGGAATCCGGGGATTGGCAACCCTGCAACTCCCGGTCGCACAACCGGTTTGGGTGACATTAACTACACGCTGTTCTTCAGCCCTGTTAAACCGACAAATGGTTGGATCTGGGGCGTCGGCCCATCGATAACCGCAGATTCCGCGACTGACGACCGGCTTGGCAGTGGCAAGTGGAGTGCCGGGTTGTCCGCCGTGGCTCTTAACCAACCCGGTTGGGGAACCTACGGTGCCTTGGTCCGCCATCTCTGGTCCTTTGCTGGGGACAGTGCCCGCAGGGACGTCAACCAGACGCTGTTCGAGCCATTCATCAACTACAATCTCGACAATGGTTGGTATCTGATCAGCGACATTGTGATGACCTATGATTGGTCGGCCTCTTCCGGCGACAGGCTTCTGCTTCCAGTCGGCGGCGGCGTCGGCAGAATTACGAAATGGGGAAACCAGCCGGTCAATCTGCGGGCCGAAGCTTACTACAATGTTGAACGACCTTCGGCTGCACCGAAATGGACGGTAGGGTTCACGATTCAGTTTCTGTTTCCGAAATCCTGATTTCATCGCCCGGACAGAAAACTCTCAGGCTCGCTTCCTCCTGGTTCAAAACCGCGAAAGCAATGCCCAACAGAGGAAACTAAAATGATCAGATGCTGTGCCAACAAAATGATGAGGGCGACGCTGGTAGTTTTTGTTGTCATCGTTCTGTCTCTGACACAGGTTGCGTCAACACTGGCCTGTACTGGTATTCGCCTCATCGCTGAAGATGGGTCCGTTGTGTACGGCCGAACCATGGAATGGGGCGCCTTCGATCTGAACTCACGCGTGGCGACAATTTCACGCGGGCAAGACTTCACGGGTCTTACGCCTGACTGAGCCTCCCCATCTGAACTGGTCCACCGCTATGTTTAGGAAACGGAGGACCAAGAATGGCAAACAAGCGACCGAAGCCGGAAGAGATTGTCTCAAAGTTACGGCAGGT
>NZ_JBXWSL010000098.1:0-7096 GCF_059613425.1 Ruegeria sp. BHSA123
GCTGCGCAGACGCTAGGGCCTGTGCAACAAAACGCAAGGAGACCCTTCATGCCCAACCCCTCGCTCCTCATCCTGCCCGGAGACGGAATTGGCCCAGAAGTTATGGCCGAAGTGCGCAGAATCATCGATTGGTTCGGTGCCAATCGTGGTCTTCAATTTGACGTGAGCGAGGATCTGGTGGGCGGTGCCGCTTATGACTCCCACGGCAAGCCTCTCTCCGATGAGACCATGGCAAAGGCGCAAGAGGTTGACGCGGTTTTGCTGGGCGCTGTCGGCGGTCCGAAATACGACGATCTGGATTTCAGCCTGAAGCCCGAGCGTGGCCTGCTGCGCCTGCGCAAGGAAATGGACCTGTATTCGAACCTGCGCCCCGCGCAGTGTTTTGACGCGCTTGCCGATTTCTCGTCGCTAAAGAAAGACATCGTTGCCGGTCTCGACATCATGATCGTCCGCGAACTGACGTCGGGCGTCTATTTCGGTGAGCCGCGCGGCATCTTCGAGGAAGGCAACGAACGCGTCGGCATCAACACCCAGCGTTACACCGAATCCGAGATCGAACGTGCCGCGCGCTCGGCTTTCGAACTGGCAATGCGCCGCAACAAAAAGCTGTGCTCGATGGAAAAAGCCAACGTGATGGAATCGGGCATCCTGTGGCGCGAAGTCGTCACCCGCGTCGCAGCGGACTACCCCGAAGTTGAACTGAGCCATATGTACGCCGACAACGGCGCGATGCAGCTTGTGCGCGCTCCGAAACAGTTTGATGTGATCCTGACCGACAACCTGTTCGGCGACATCCTGTCCGACTGCGCCGCGATGCTGACCGGGTCGCTGGGCATGTTGCCTTCGGCCTCTCTGGGCGCGCCGATGGCCAATGGTCGACCCAAGGCAATGTATGAACCCGTCCACGGCTCGGCTCCGGACATCGCGGGTCAGGGCAAAGCCAACCCGATCGCCTGTATCCTGAGCTTTGCCATGGCCCTGCGCTACAGCTTTGATCAGGGCGAAGAAGCGGATCGTCTGGAGGCCGCGATCGAGAAAGTACTGGCCGATGGTGTACGCACCGGCGACCTGCTCGCAGAGGAGGGCGTTCAGCCCGTATCAACCACTGAAATGGGCGACGCGATCCTTGCGGCCTTGGATGCCAGCGTCTGAAACACGCAATTAGCGAAATGGCAAAAAGGCGGTGCCCAGTGCACCGCCTTTTTTTCCATCAAAGAAGGCTTTAGTTTCCGCTAAAAATATTCTTCAGCAGATTGTTGATGTCCTCGGCAAAACCTCCGCGCTTTCGACGCGGCTGTGGCTGTGCGACCTGAACCGGCGGTGCTGGTGCCATCATCGGCAAGGGTGTGGGTGTCATCCCTTCGGTGACACGCAGCATGGTTTCTCTCCAGATTTCCGCGGGCAAACCGCCGCCGGTCACACCAGACAGGGGCGTGTTGTCGTCATACCCCATCCAAACACCGGTTACATAGTCCGCAGTAAACCCGATGAACCACGCATCGCGCGCTGCCTGGGTTGTGCCTGTTTTGCCCGCGACCTGCCAGCCGGGCAACTTGGCCCGTCCACCTGTGCCTTCGGACACCACACGTTCCATCATCCATGTCAGTTGCTTGGCAGCCGCGTCGTTGATCACCCGTTCACCGATACCGGTTGTCGTGACCATGACAGGTGCTTCATCACCCAGCAGCTTCAGCTCGGTCAGGCCATAAGGTTCGACGGCAGAGCCACCGTTCAGAATACCTGCATAAGCCCCCGTCATCTCAATCAGCGTGCTTTCCGATGCGCCCAGCGCCAAAGCAGGTCCTTGCGCCAGATCGCTGGCAATCCCAAAACCACTGGCCACCGTGCGGACGTTATCCAAGCCCGATATCTCAGCAACTTTCACCGCCGGAATATTCAACGAATTCTTCAACGCATCCGCCAGTGACACGCGCCCGTAGTACTTGTTGGTATAGTTCTTGGGGCACCATTGACCGGACCCGGGAATGTCCACGCAGTAAGGTTCATCCATCACCGTATCCAGCGGGGAATAGCCGAGTTCCAGCGCGGTGGCATAGACAAATGGTTTGAAAGACGAACCGGTTTGGCGCTTGGCGATGGTGGCCCTGTTGAACACCCCGGCAACCCGTGTTTCTCGGCCGCCGACCATTGCTCTTACCGCTCCGTCCGCGGACATAACCACGATGGCCGCCTGCGCCTTGGAGCCTTCGCGCACCTTTTCCTGAAAGATGAATTGCAAAGCCTCTTCCGCCGATCGCTGAATCCGCTGATCCAAAGTCGTCTGGATTACAACATCTTCGGTTGTGTTGTCGCCAAAATAACTGGGAAGTTCCGAAACAACCCAATCTGCGAAATAACCGCCCGCTCGGGCAGCTGCCGCTTCAGACAGTTGCGCCGGTCGCGTACGCGCTTCGCTGGCCTGTGCGGCGGTCAGATATCCCTGATCCTCCATCAGACCGATCACCAGCCGCGCCCGATCCTGAGACCGTTGCAGGTTGTTGGTCGGTGCATAGCGTGTAGGCGCAACCAGCAGACCAGCCAGCATCGCGGCCTCTGCGGGCGAAACCTCGGCGGCGGATTTTCCAAAGTAGCGCTGGCTTGCGGCTTCGAACCCACGCGCGCCTGCGCCAAGAAAGGCACGGTTCAGGTAGATCGTCAGAACCTCGTCCTTGGAGTATTTCACCTCCATCGCCAGCGCATAGACGGCTTCCTTGGCCTTGCGCCACAAGGAGCCCTGACGGCAGTCGGCCTCATACGCGGCCTCAGAGTCCCAGTCACTGGGATCATAGGGAACGCCCAGACACAGGAGTTTCGCGGTCTGTTGCGTGATTGTCGACCCGCCATGCCCCGACAAAGGCCCGCGGCCTTCGCTCAGGTTGATGCTGACCGCGCTGGCGACGCCACGCGGGCTGACCCCGAAATGCCGGTAAAATCGCTTGTCTTCGGTTGCGACAACCGCGTTTTTCAGATGCGGAGAGACGGTATCGGCCGTGATCACTCCACCAAACTGATCGCCACGCCAGGCAAAGACCTTGCCATCACGATCCAGCAAGGTCACGGAACCCCGCGCGCGCCCATCCAGCAAGGCATCGACATCCGGCAACGTGGCGTAAACGATACCCACCGCCAGCGCGAGCAGCATGGCCGAAATCGCACCGACACGCCAGGTCAATCCCCAGATCAACCGCCAGATCCATCGGAACAAACGGCGAAAGATACCACCGCCTTTACCCCCTGATGACTTGCGGGTTTTCCTGCGCGTGGTTTTGCGCGTGGTCGGTTTGCGCACCGTCGATTTCTTGCCCGCCGTGCTTTTGGTCGCAGCCAGTTTTCGGCCCTTCGAAGGGTACCGTTTATCCGCGACCAATGTCGGCTTGCGGCGCTTGGACTCAGTCATGCTCAAACTCTGCCCGGTTATACTTTTTGGTCACCATACCTCGACAACCGCAGTATGTAGAGGTCCGAATTTCCGGAATTTCCCCTCTCTATAGCGCTCATTTATTGGGCACAATGCCCAAGTTGTGCAAAAAATGTGCAACTTTGCATTACTTCCCGGCAGGTTTTGACCCCGAAAGCGTTTCTTACTGCGTCGCGGCGCGCTTTTTTTCTGCAGGTGCAAACAAGCCGGTCCCACCGGACAACCAGAGGGGAAAGACGTGAAACTGATCATTGCGACAATCAAGCCGTTCAAGCTGGAGGAGGTGCGCGAAGCTCTGACCGAGGCTGGCGTGCGCGGCATGATGGTAACCGAGATCAAGGGCTTCGGCTCGCAGTCCGGTCACACCGAAATCTATCGTGGGGCCGAATATGCGGTGAACTTCGTGCCCAAGATCAAGCTTGAGATCGTGGTGCCTGCGACAATGGCCGACCAGATCGTCGAGACGATCACCAAAACCGCCAAGACCGGCAAGATCGGTGACGGCAAGATTTTTGTCCTCGATGTCGAACAGGCGCTGCGTGTGCGTACCGGGGAAACCAACGAGGACGCGCTGTAAGCGCGCCCACTCACAATCATTCGAGGACTGACAATGAACCTGATGAAATCTCTCATCCCTGCCGCCGCCATTGTTGCGCTGCCGCAGATGGGTCTTGCGCAAGAGGCCGCTGCAACCGGCGAAGCGGCACAGCACACCCAGTACATCTTTACCACGCTGCTGTTTCTGATGGCGGGCTTTCTTGTTTTCTTCATGGCCGCAGGTTTTGCCATGCTGGAAGGCGGTCTGGTACGATCCAAGAACGTTGCCATGCAGATGATCAAGAACGTAGCATTGTTTTCATTTGCCGCAATCATGTACTGGCTGATCGGGTTCAATCTGATGTATCCCGGCGACGGCTGGTCCATCACGGGCTGGCTTGGCCCGTTCTTCTCGACCACAACGCTTGATGCGGTTGGTGTTGCGCCGGCGGATGCGGCACTGGACTATGCTTCGGTCGGTTCGGACTTCTTCTTCCAGCTTGTGTTCGTGGCCGCGACTGCGTCCATCGTGTCGGGCGCCGTGGCGGAACGGATCAAGCTTTGGCCCTTTCTGATCTTCGTCATCGTGCTGACAGGCATCATGTACCCGATTTCCGGTTCGTGGAAATGGGGTGGCGGCTGGTTGGATGCCAAGGGCTTCTCGGACTTTGCCGGTTCGACCATCGTACACTCGGTCGGTGGCTGGGCTGCGCTGGCAGGGGCCCTTATCTTAGGCCCGCGGATCGGCAAGTACAAAGATGGCAAAGTTCACCCAATGCCCGGCTCTAACCTGGCGCTGGCAACACTGGGGACGTTCATCCTGTGGCTGGGCTGGTTCGGGTTCAACGGCGGCTCGCAACTGGCGATGGGAACAGTGGGCGATGTATCGGACGTGTCACGCATCTTCGCCAACACCAACATGGCGGCTGCTTCGGGCTCGGTTGCAGCGCTGGTCCTGACCCAGGTTCTGTACAAGAAGCCCGACCTGACGATGGTGCTGAACGGCGCACTGGCGGGTCTGGTCTCGATCACGGCCGAACCGCTGGCCCCGACCCTGTTCGGTGCCCTGTGGATCGGTGCCGTGGGTGGTATCATCGTGGTCTTCGCGGTCCCGATGCTGGACAAGTTCAAGATCGATGATGTTGTCGGTGCCATCCCGGTTCACCTGTTCTGTGGCATCTGGGGTACCATCGCCGTCGTCTTCTACGGTGACGCGAGTCTGGGCGCGCAGCTACTGGGCATCGCCGCATACGGCGTTTTCACCTTTGTCGGCGCACTGTTCCTGTGGACGATACTGAAATCCACCGTCGGCATCCGTGTCAGCGAAGAGGATGAGATCAACGGCCTCGACATGGCTGAACTGGGAATGGAAGCATATCCCGAATTCTCGAAAGGCTAAGCCTTGCCTTCACCTGACAAAAAAACCCGGGCGTTCGCGCCCGGGTTTTCGTTTCGAATGTCGCGTCGGCATCTAAACCCCGACATCCACAATTGCTTTGGCCAAAATCGGCACAGTCACTGCGTTCAGCCCGGCAATGTTCAGTCGACTGTCACCGACCATGTAGATACCGTGTTCAACGCGCAGTTTCTCGACCAGTTCCGGTGCCGCCCCAAGGCGTGAGAACATGCCGCGGTGCTGGGCGATGAACCCAAACCGGTCGGATCCGGCCAGACGCTGCAACTCGTCAGCCAGTTGCTGGCGCAGGCCCAGCATGGAGAGGCGAACCTCTTCCAGCTCAGTTGCCCAGTCTGCCCGCAACGCCTCATCCATAAGAATGGTCGTCACCACGCGCGCGCCGTGGTCCGGCGGGAAGGAGTAGTTCTGGCGATTCAAAAACGCCAGTGTGGCCTGATTCAATGCGGTTTCAGCCGCGTTGTCACTGACGGCCATCAGCAACCCGGTGCGCTCACGATAGACGCCGAAATTCTTCGAACATGACGCCGCAATCAGGCATTCCTTGACCGATGAGGCCACCAGCCGCACGCCTTGCGCATCCTCTTCCAGACCGTCACCGAAACCCTGATAGGCAATGTCGATCATCGCAACGAGGCCCAGCGCATTGATCAGGTTCACGACCTCCTGCCATTGCACCATGTTCAGATTGGCACCGGTCGGATTATGGCAGCAGCCATGCAGCAAAACCACGTCACCCGCTTTGGCGGTTTTCAGGTCTGCGATCAGCCCGTCGAAATCGACGCCCCGGGTCTCTTCATCGAAGTAACGATACTGAACCGTTTCCATCCCCAGATAATTCAGGATCGACAGGTGGTTGGGCCAGGTCGGGTTCGACACAAACACGCGTGCCGAAGAGTTCGCCATCCGGATCAACTCGAACGCCTGACGGCAGGCACCGGTGCCTCCGGGTGTCGCCACTGCGGCGATGTTGCCGCGTGGCACAGAAGTACCCAAGATCAATCCGATCATCGCATCCGCATAGGCCGGATCACCGGCCAGACCGGTATAGGCCTTGGTTTCCTGCTCTTCCCAGATACGCTGTTCGGCGGCTTTCACCGCGCGCATCACCGGCGTCACGCCTTCGGCATTCTTGTAGACACCAACACCCAGATCGATTTTCTGATCGCGCGGGTCTTCGCGGTACATCTGCATCAGCGCCAGAATCTTGTCGGCAGGCTGCGGTTTCAGGTTCTCGAACATCAATTCTCTCCGGTTGCGACGGGCAGGGTCGGGAAGGCACCCCATTCAGCCCAGGAGCCGTCATAAAGCGAGTGGTCTTTCTTGCCCATGCGTTCCAACGCAAGGCTGAGAATCGCGGCCGTGACGCCCGAACCGCAAGAGGTGATCGCCGGCTTCGACAGATCGACGCCCGCAGCCTCGAATATGGCGCGGCAGTCCTCGGGCGACTTCATTGTTCCGCTGGCGTTCAACAACTGCCCAAAGGGCACATTGCGCGAGCCCGGAATATGGCCCGAACGCAGCCCTTCGCGCGGCTCGGGTGCGGTTCCGGCAAATCGGTCGGCCGAGCGGGCATCGATGATTTCGTGATCCGCCAGCTTGGCGGCGGCGGAAACTTGCGTGACGTCCCGGACAAGTTGGTTTTGCACGCGAACGGTCATGTGGCGGTCGCGAATGACCGGAGGCAGATCCTCGATCTCGCGCCCCTCGGCCTGCCATTTTGGCAA
>NZ_JBXWSL010000099.1:0-7153 GCF_059613425.1 Ruegeria sp. BHSA123
CATTGTCATAAGGGGCGCTGTCAGCGCGCATGCGGGCAACGATGGTGTTTGCGGTCGCCTTTTCTTTCCGCACCAAGCCAAGCCCGTCTAGGACTTCGACGAAATCGGCAGACGTATTGTCGTTGACATGGATTTCACCAGCCTCGAACGCAGCGACGATTGCCGAAGGATCGGTGCCATAATCGACGAATTCAATTCCGGCGAGATGAGCCTGACCACCCCACCAACCGTTATCCCGCCGTTTAAACACAGCCTTTTCCCCAACCATGTGGGACACTAATTCGAACGGTCCCGTGCCGATAGGCGTATCCACGATACTGCCCGAGAAACTTGGATGGACCAACAGCGCGGGATGATCAGCCATCGCCGCGATCAGCGTGATATCGGGGCGGGGCAGATTAAGGCGCACGGTGTATTCATCAACTTTCTCGATGACACCTGTGCCCGCCCTTTGCGTTTCTTCGTCGATAAGGCTGGCAAAACGGGATGCCATTGCGTTGCCTTCGGCGGACTTGTCACACCAGCGTTCGATATTGAAGACTACATCATCGGCAGTGAACGGGTCGCCGTTGTTCCAGATCGCGTCTTGTCGCAGGTTTAGCGTATAAGTTTTAGCATCATCGCTAACCTCCCAGCTTGCCAACAATACACCGCCAAAGCTGTAGTCGAGTTCCCAGCGCACCAGAGGCTCAAGGAACTGGCGGCTTACGTTGTTGGCTTGGTCCCAATCCTGAAAGCGCGGCTCAGTCAGAGCAAGAACCCGCATCTCGATTTTCGCAACGCCGCCCTTTTGCGGAATGCCGGTTGCCGCCTGCGCCGGGGCACTCATTCCCAGCAAGCCATAAGCTGTTGCTGCGCTGGCCCCAAATGTACTGGCCGTCGCAATGAATTCGCGGCGGCTCATTTCACCGCGGCGCACAGCGTCCGCCATTTTGGCCACTATCGGGCGGGTTTCACGGGATTCGTTCATTTGGTATCCTCCCTGGATATTGCGCCTCACCCAAAGTGAAGCGTCTTGATTTCCTGATAGTCTTCAAGCCCGAACATCCCGCCCTCTCGGCCGTTGCCCGATTGCTTGTATCCACCAAAGGGCGAGCCATAATTGAAACCCCCGCCATTGATATGGATGGCGCCGGCCCTTAGCCGGGCGGCAACACGCTCGGCACGGTCCGGATCACCGGTTTGCAGATATGCGGCCAGACCGTAGGGCGTGTCATTGGCGATGCGGATCGCATCCTCTTCATCCTCAAAGGGGATGATCACCAGCACCAGGCCAAAGATTTCCTGCCGGGCGATGGCCATATCATTGGTGACATCGGCAAATACTGTGGGCCGCACATACCACCCCCGATCAAACCCGCCAGGGCGACCGGGCCCGCCAGCCAACAGGGTCGCTCCTTCGGCAATGCCCGTTTCGATCATGTCCTGCACCCGGTCAAACTGAATCCGGTCAAACAATGGTCCGATATGATCGCCTTCCTGCACCGGATCGCCGACCATTTGCCCCTCGGCGGCGGATTTTGCGAACTCCAGCACACGATCATAGCAATGGCGCTCGACCAGCATCCGGGTGGGCGCATCACAGCTTTGACCGGTGTTGTACATGCATTCCAAAACTGATGCTGTGACCCGCTCGTTCAGATCGTCGCCGCAATCGGCAAAGACTAGATTGGGAGATTTTCCGCCCAGTTCCAGTGTCACCCGTTTGATCGTATCGGCGGCATCTTTGGTCACAGCAATCCCGGCGCGCGTCGATCCGGTGAATGACATCATGTCCACATCGGGGTGGCGCGAAAGGCCCGATCCAATTTTCTCCCCGTCACCATGGATCAGGTTGAACACACCAAGAGGAAACCCTGCGTCATGGATCATCTGTGCGTAAACAGTGGCAGAAAGAGGGGTGTGTTCCGAAGGTTTCAGAACGCAGGTACAGCCGACCGCCAGCGCAGGAAGCACCTTGAGGGCGATCTGATTGATTGGCCAATTCCAGGGTGTGATCAATCCGCAAACGCCGATGGGTTCGCGCACCAAAACGTCCCCATTGGTCAAGACCTCACGCAGATCTTGTGCCTTCAGTGCCTCTAGAATGCCCCGCAGATGCCCGATACCGGTATCTGCCTGGGCGTCGCGCGACATTGTGATCGGTGCGCCCATTTCCGCACTCATCGCCTGCGCCATATCTTCGCGCCGGGATTCACTGATCTGCAGCAATCGTTCCAGGAGTGCATACCGCTCGTCACGCGAGGTTCGTGAATAGTTTTCGAATGCTGCGCACGCGGCGGCCACCGCCCTGTTCAGATCATGCTCGTTCCCCAGATAGACCGTCCCGATCCGCTCTTCTGTGGCCGGATTCAGAACAGGAAATGCGCACGTAGAAAGTGGGGTGACCCAGTCGCCGTTGATATAGAAATTCTCTGGTGTCATGAAGTTGCTCATTTCGCGTGCATTTTCCGTTTGCGGTCGCGCGTGACGCGCGTCGCGTCTTCGGACCCGTCGTGATAGGTGCCGAACCACTTGTCCCACGGCATTTCAGAGTTGCCGTAGTTGCATTCGTAGTAACGGTGATGCAGCTGGTGAAAGAACGACCCGATATCCAGCCGCTCCTTGTTCTTGACAAACAGCGTCTCGTATCCGGCATGCGCCGAGATTGCGCCCAGAACCAGCTAGTACAGCAGGAACATCAGATGCACCGGATGGGCCGGGATAACCAACAGGATCAGCACCGAGCTGATATAGAGAAGCTGCTCCAAAGGGTGCATCGACATGCCCGACCACGACGTCGTGTTGACATTGCGGTGGTGGATCGAATGGACATGCCGGTAGAGCGGTGGCCAGTGGATCGCCCGGTGAATGACATAGAAATGAAAGCTCTGCCAAACTGCCAGAGCCGGGAACAGCAGCACAAAATAAATCGGGTGATCCCAGAAATTCACCGGCGCAACCCAGCCATTGGTAATGGCCATGCGCATACCGATCTCAAAGCCGCACATGATCGGGACACCATAGGCCAGCGCATAAAACATGTTGTCGCGCAGCTGATAGTCGAATTTGTACAATGCGTTCTTGCGCGGCAGTATCGGGCGCGGATCATACTTGAACCGGTTGCCTTGCCCTTTGCGGATATAAAGCCACCAGTGCAAACCACCCGCCACCGCAATCACCGCCAGATAGTTGCGCAGGACAACCCAGGCCGCCCACCCAAAACCGAACGAGGTCTGATCCGGAGCAACTGGCTGCAGCCAATATGCAACCACGAAGGCAAGCGCGAGATAGATCGCGCGATCCGAGAACTGAAAATAGGTATTCCACAGCCATTTCAACAGCTTCATCGGTTACGGAGGCCAATCCCAATAGGGTGCATACTTCACGGGCAAGTCCGGATGGTAGTGCCATTCGCAGCTCATGGAGGCCGGTTCTGCGTCTTGAGGCTGGTGCGCTGTGTCGGACATCAGATCAAACTTTCTCAGGTTTCAGCAGAAAGCGCTTCCAGCGCCTCGCAGAGTTTCGTTAGTTCCCCGTCTATCATCGCAATCGAATGGGCGGCGTCGGGGAAGGATCCATCCTGCACCGCGTAGCGAAACGCCGTGAGACCCTTGTGTTTTTCGGCCTGTAGTTGTTTGCGGATCGGTGCCATGTTGGCAAATGCCTTGGCATGGCGTGGCGGGTTGTCGATGTCGCCGCAGATGTCTTCCTGAAACATGAAAATCACATCAGCGGCCCCACCGGACCCGATGGAATGGGTGACGAGCCCGGTTCTGGGGCTGAGCTCGGCAATCACCTCATGCGCGACACATTCCAGTTCAACGGCATAGGCACCCGCATTTTCGAGCCGCCGCATCGCATGGTGCAGGCTCAATGCCTCGTCGGCTGTGCGCCCATAAGCTCTTAAACCGCCGATCATGGTGGACAGTCTCGGCACAAGGCCAAGATGGCCCTGTACAGCCAGTCCCTCTTTGGCCAGCATTTCTACAACATCAAGCGAACGTATCGTATACACAGCATCCGCACCCGCTTCGGCGGCCTTGATCGCCGCCCGCAGTATTTCGTCATGGGTTGCGAAATCCGTTGCGGGCAGGCAGGCGGTAATGAACGTGTTCGGAGCGCCTGCACGGATCTCAGTTACGTCGGAGTCCAAAATCGACAGGTGGTCGATGCCCGCCGCTTGCGCCGCGCGGGCCTCTTCCTGATCATAGGAGGTGGTTTGCGTAAACTTGCGTGCGCCCTTGCCGGCGACAAAATCCGCTACCGTGTGGTTGCGCAACGCTTCGTGCCCGCCATAGGTGTATATGCGTCTGGACTTGACCATGCCTGTTACACCGCAACCGGTCCATCCGCAGTCTCATTCAGCTCCATATGCCCTTCGCCCTTGGACAGAATACGGCGCAGCATTGGCTCGAAGAATTCCAGCGGTTTTGTTGGGTAATCCGGATCAAAGGCGCATTGGTCATATTCATGACAGAAGTACCGGCAGTCTTCCCAATAGGGGCTGTCCTTGTACTTGTCGCGCGCGTTCCGGTCCCCGCCCAGATAGTGATTGTAATAATACCCCTGGAAAACGCAGTGATGTTTCAGGATCCAGTATGTCCGCTCGCTGACATAGGGTTTCATCATCGCTGCAGACAGTTCGCCGTGGTTGTAGGGTGACAGGATATCGCCGGTGTCGTGCACCAAAGCAGCAACCACGATTTCCTCGTCTGCGCCGTCCTCATAGGCGCGGGTCGCGGCCTGCAAGCTGTGTTGATAGCGGTTGACGGGGTAAGGGGTCCACTCTTCGTCCAGCGACCGGAGCGCGTCCAGTATCTGGTCTGGCAGGGCCGCGTTGTAGGTGTCCTCATAGTCCATCACCGCCAGAAAATCTTCTTTGGTGGCATTTCCGAAACTGGTCCAGCTGGATTTATGCGACTTATCCATGGCTATGCCCTTTCCAATTTTGAGTTTGGCGACCGAAGGGGGAGAAGCTTCGGTCGCCAGCGCAGATCACTCGTAAGAGGCGCGGTGTTTCACCACGACTTCGGCACCTGCGCCTTCGGGTTCGTGATCGACCAGATATTCCGGGAAACCGGGCGCGCGCAGGTCGGTGCCGCAATCATCCTCAAGCCGTTTGACCACCTGGCTGGACCACACGCGCGGGCCATAGCGTTTCAGCCCGTCCTCCATCGCGGCCACACAGATCGGCGACAGCTCGACCGGAACGCCGTATGACTTGGCCAGATCGTCAAACAGGGTCACATCCTTGACCTCATGATCCATGGTGAAGTTGATGTTGTAACTGCCGTTCAGGATCAGTTGGCCTTCAGTTTCATGCACAAAGGAATTGCCGGAGCTCACCCGGATCGCGTCATAGGCCACGGCCAGATCAATGCCTGCCTTTTTGGCGACCATAAAGGCCTCACCGGTGGAGACCAGCTGCACGCCCGCCAGGTAGTTGGTGATCACTTTCAGCACCGAGGCCGACCCCAGCTTGCCCGTATGCACGATCTGACGGCCCATGGTCGACAACAGCGGCAGCACCTGTTCAAACGCCTCGCGTTTGCCGCCGGTAAAGATGGCGATATTGCCGGTTGAGGCACGATGGCAGCCGCCGGAAACGGGGCTGTCCATCGCGATACCGCCTTTGGCCTCAACCAAGGCCCCCAGACGTTGCACGTCTTCGGCTTCGGTGGTGGACATCTCCAGCCAGATCTTGCCCTTTGAGATGCCTTCCAACACGCCGTTTTCTTCTTCCAGCACCTTGGCGGAAACCACGGGTGACGGCAGGCAAGTGATGATCACATCGCAGGCTTCGGCCAACGCGCGGCCGCTTTCAGCCCAGATCGCTCCCTGATCCAGAAGGGGTTGAGCCGCAGCTTGATCCGAGTCGCGGACGATGACGTCAAACCCGTTGCGCAACAGACTGCCCGACAGTTTTGCCCCTACGTTTCCCAAACCGATAAATCCGACGCGCATTCTTGATTCTTTCTTGAACGTGACAGTTCTCTTGACGATGCGGGGCAATTGGGTATCAGTCAAAAGAACTCTTTGTGCCCTAAGGGGTCTAAAAATTGGAGGCTATATGTCTGACACCAGAACCAGCTTGCCGCCACTTCCCGCACTGCAGGCTTTCGAAGCTGCGGCCCGGCATGAGAACTTCATGGCCGCGGCTGAGGAATTGAACCTTTCTCAATCTGCAATAAGCCACCGCGTAAGAGCGTTGGAGGCCCATCTGGGCTATGCGCTTTTCGTGCGCTTGCCGCGAGGGCTGAGATTGACTGAAAACGGAAAGGCGTACTTGCCTTCAATTCGACGTGCGTTTGCGGAAATAATGGGATCAACTACCAGCATTTTCGGCCTTCGACAGCCGACCCGGCTATCAGTTCGCGCTCCATTGTCGTACTCAGCGATCTGGGTGTCGAACATTGTTCAGGAGTTCTCCCGTGAGTTTCCAAACATCGAAATCCGAATGAGTTCTTCCGTTTGGGCTGATAATCAGGCGGACGAAGCGGATATAGAACTGCGCCTAGGGCATGGGAATTGGCCGGGCTACAGAGCCGAACTGCTGTTTCATGATGATCTCGTTCCCTTGTGTTCTCCCAAGACTCGGGAAACAATGCCAACGCTAGTAACTGCTGAAGATCTTGCAGTTAGACCTCTCGTTCATATCGTTGGTATCGAGGATCAATGGGGGGACTTTTTTCGTAGCCACCTATTGGGAGAACGGCCAAAAGCGCACAAAAACCGGATATCCACTGATAGTTCTGTTGCGGCAGCAGTCATTGCCTCGCATGGCCCGCACATATGCTTGCTGGCTGAGAGATTTGCGGCGTTCTTTGTCGAAACCGGGCTTCTTGTGCAGCTGTCAAACCTGACAATCACGTCCAGGCAGGGGCTGTATCTGGTAACCCCAGACGCCAACAAAGCGCTTGTCCCCGAAGTTGAACTGTTTCGAAAATATCTGCGGAACTGCTAGTAGTTCTGCCCAGCCTCGATAGAAAAATAAGTGCGAAACAAAACATCCAACTATTTGAGCGGAGTGTCTGCTTTGTCCCGCGTCTCGTTTCTCCGAGACCGCGTTGCACGAATAGCGCTTGGGCCGCATTTGCCCCTTTCCCCGGTTCGTTATGCGACACGTTCATAGGTCGCACGACCTAGACGGGTCATGCGGTTGAGGGCTTTA
>NZ_JBXWSL010000100.1:0-7210 GCF_059613425.1 Ruegeria sp. BHSA123
ATTGAGAGGTCCCAATCGTCAGACAGCCGCGCCCATTCCCAAATGCACAGGGGTCAGATCAATGCAAAACGCCTGCCACAGGCTCCAATGCCGCGCGAGCGGCTTCGTCCTTGTCCCGCTTATGAGACATCGGAAGCTGCAGCAGCGAATGGCCGGTTCCTGCAGGAGCGGTCGTCCAGGTCCTTAAGCGGACTTCGCCACGCGGTCCCGTCGTCTCGAATGGCTTCTAAGTGCGGCTTTGCGGACATCTGACCAAACCGCTCAGATGTCTCAGAAGAGCCCAAAACATCGGATGTTGCGTAGCGATCGAACATCCGCTTTGCGATTTCACGGCAATAGGGAAGTTGGTTCCATCGTGCATCTCCGCCGATCCCGGATACGAAAATCGTGAACTCTCGGCCAGAACGTCCGCCACAAAAGGGGATGTGGCCGCCACTTGCAATAACCATTGGCTAAATGGTTTCCTATTCTAATTGTGTCCCGCAATGTGCATGGTTGGGGCCATGTCTTTCACGCTGAAACAGATCAGGTATTTCGCTGCGGCTGCCGAGATGGGCTCGATCAGCGCCGCGTCGCATTCGCTGTCGATCTCGCAGAGCGCGGTGACTGAGGCGATCAAGGATCTTGAGGCGATCTTGGGCGTGAAGCTGTTCGAGCGCCACCCCCGCGGCCTACACATCACGCCGGAGGGGCGGCGGTTTCAGCGCAGCGTCACCGCGATCCTGGCGGAGGTTGCGAATGCGACCCGCGTGCTGGCCGAGGGTTCAAAGCGCGTTGGCGGGCAGTTGAACCTTGGCGTGACCTCTCTGACGGCGGGCTATGTTTTGTCCGAGATGCTGTCGAAATTCCGGCGCCTTCATCCGGATGTCGAGGTGACCGCCATCGAAGATACCGGGGAATATCTGGAGCATCTTCTGGTCGGCGGGGAGTTGGACGTCGCTGTCATGGTGACGACCAACCTGCGCAATGTTCACGCGCTTCAGTCCGAAATTTTCGAGGTGTCGCCCTTCCGCCTCTGGCTGCCGATCGACCACCCGCTGGCCAAGCAGCAAAGCATCGCGCTGCCGGATGTGGCGGATGAACCCCTGATCGTTCTGGATGTCGACGAGATGGAGCAGGAGGCGGTCAAGCTACTCTCGGCCTTTGGTAAACGGCCCAAGCTGGCCTTCCGCACCCGCAGCGTCGAGGCTGTTCGGTCGCTTGTGGCAACCGGGGCGGGCGTCGCGATTCTGCCCGATCTGGTCTATCGGCCTTGGTCGCTGGAGGGCGATCGCATCGTCAGCCGGGATGTCTCCGGGACGTTGCCGGTAGTCCAGGTCGGGCTGGTCTGGCGCAAAGGCGCCGGAATGTCCGAAGCCACGCGCGAGTTTATCACGATGATGCAGACACTAACCGCGTCCGGGGTCCGGTGACGGTGTCAGGCATCGGAAGAAACGATACCTAACCATCTGATTTTTGAATTTGCGATATCTGGCCGCAGGGCGCATCCTTTCAAAAAACATATCGAACTTTGGGAGGAGTGATATGAAACGCTATCTGAAATCCTGCACCATGCTGACCTTTGCGGTCGGTATCGCAGCTCAGCCGGTCTATGCCGAGATGATGACCTCGCTCGGCGCGGGCGAAGGCCAAGTCAGCATCGTCGCCTGGCCCGGTTATATCGAGCGTGGCGAAACGATGGAGGCCTTCGACTGGGTGACCGGCTTCGAGGCCGCCACTGGCTGTATGGTCAATGTCAAAACCGCGAACACCTCGGACGAGATGGTCGCGCTGATGAACGAAGGCGGGTTTGACCTTGTCACCGCGTCGGGCGACGCGTCGCTGCGCATGATTGCCGGTCGTCGGGTTCAGGAAATCAACCCGGCGCTGATCCCGTCCTGGGGCACTCTGGACCCGCGTCTGGAAAGCGCACCCTGGCATACCGTCGACGGCAAGCATTACGGCACGCCCTATATGTGGGGCCCGAACGTGCTGATGTATAACACCGAGGCCTTTGGCGGCAACGCGCCGACCTCGTGGAATGTGGTCTTTGAAGAGCAGACCCTGCCGGACGGGCAGAGCAACTCGGGCCGCGTGCAGGCCTATGACGGACCGATCCACATCGCCGATGCCGCGCTCTACCTGATGCATCACCAGCCGGAGCTGGGCATTACATCGCCCTACGAGCTGAACGAAGAGCAATATGCGGTTGCGCTGGATTTGCTGCGCGGTCAGCGCAAGCTGGTCGGCCGCTACTGGCATGACGCCTTCATCCAGATCGACGACTTCAAGAACGAAGGCATGGCGGCCTCGGGCTCGTGGCCGTTCCAGGTGAACCTGCTGCAGGGTGATGGCGCACCGATCGCCTCGGTCATCCCGGTCGAGGGCGCAACGGGCTGGGCCGACACCACCATGATGCATGCCGATGCCGAGCATCCGAACTGTGCCTATATGTGGATGGAACACACGCTGAGCTCGAACCTAATGAGCGACCTGTCGGTCTGGTTCGGTGCCAACCCGGCTGTGCCCGCCGCCTGTACCGATGGCCGCGGCATGCAGAATGCCGAGGGCTGCACCAAGAACGGCTTTGACGATTTCGAGCGTATCGCGTTCTGGCAGACCCCGGTCAGTAAATGTGAAAGCCAGGGCGAATGTGTGCCCTACTATCGTTGGGTCTCGGATTATATCGGCGTCATTGGCGGCCGTTGATTTGACCTGAAACCTCTGCCGTCCCGGTCCTGCGGGGCGGCAGACTGCTATCCTAGAGAGACACCATGACTACTGCCGTCCGATTCCGCGGCGTTTCCCGCCATTTCGGAAATGTGAAAGCTGTTGACCGCGTAGACCTTGAGGTTGCGCCCGGTGAGTTCTTTGCCATGCTTGGCCCGTCGGGCTCGGGCAAGACGACCTGCCTGCGGCTGATCGCCGGGTTCGAACAGCCGACCTCTGGCGAGATCGAGATTTTTGGAGCGGAATCCTCGCGCGTGCCGCCCTATCGCCGCCCTGTGAACACCGTCTTTCAGGACTATGCGCTGTTTCCCCATCTCAGCGTGACCGATAACGTCGCCTACGGGTTGATGATCAAGGGGCTGGGCAAAGCCGAGCGCCGCCGCGCCGCCGAAGAGGCGCTGGAGCTTGTCGCACTGCCGGGTTATGGCGGCCGCAAGCCCTCGGACCTGTCCGGCGGACAGCGTCAGCGTGTCGCGCTGGCCCGTGCGCTGGTCAACAACCCCAAGGTTCTGCTGCTGGACGAGCCGCTGGGCGCGCTGGACCTCAAGCTGCGCGAGGCCATGCAGGAAGAGCTGAAAAGCCTTCAACGGCAGCTGGGCATCACCTTTGTCTTTGTCACCCATGATCAGAGCGAAGCCTTGTCGATGGCCGATCGGGTTGCCGTTTTCGATCAGGGCAAGATCCAGCAAATCGGCTCGCCCGAGGATATCTATGACCGCCCCGACACGCCGTTCGTGGCGGATTTCGTGGGCTCTTCCAACGTGCTCCACCCAGAGCTGGTCCGCAAACTGACCGGCAAATCGGCCCATGCCAGCCTGCGCCCCGAGGCGATCCGCCTGACCAGTGAAGGCCCGGCGGCCACGGTGCAGTCCTGCGCCTTTCTGGGCTCGGCGACCCGTGTTTCGCTGGACTGGGATGGCGAACAGGTCGCCGTTCTTCTGCCCAAAGGCGCAGAGATACCGGTGCCGGGTCAGACTGTTCACCTGTCCTGGGAGGCCGATGCGCTTTACCTGATGGAGGGCGCTAATGGCTGACGCACGCCCAAACGGCGCGTTCGGACGCCTGTCGGATCTGCTCTGGCGCAGGCCGCGGGTTCTGCTTCTGCTGCTGATCGGCCCGCCCGCCTTGTGGCTTGGCGTGATCTATCTGGGGTCGCTCTTTGCGCTGCTTGCGCAAAGCTTCTTCTCGATTGACGAGTTCTCGGGCCTGATCAATTACGAATTCACCCTGCGCACTTATGGCGAGCTATTCCGCCCGGCCAATCTGGATATCATCCTGCGCACCGTGGTGATGGCGACCAGCGTGACCATCGCGGCCGCGGTGATCGGCTTTCCGGTCGCCTATTACGCCGCGCGTTTCGCGCGTGGGCGCTGGAAGGCGCTGTTTTATCTGGGCGTGATGCTGCCGCTTTGGTCCAGCTATCTGGTCAAGGTCTATAGCTGGAAGCTGATCCTTGCGAAGGAGGGCATCCTGAGCTGGGTCTTTGCAGAGCTGCACCTGACCTGGCTGCTCGAGGCCTACCTCTCGATCCCGGTGCTGGGCGGTAACTCGCTTTCGGTCAGCTGGACCGGCACCTTCCTTGTGTTCCTCTATGTGTGGATCCCCTTCATGATCTTGCCAATCCAGGCGGCGCTCGAGCGCGTTCCGGCCTCGATGCTCGAGGCCAGCGGAGACCTGGGCGCCCGGCCGGGCCAGACCTTTCGCCATGTGTTGCTGCCGCTCGCGCTGCCGGGTGTCATTGCGGGGTCGATCTTTACCTTCTCGCTGACGCTGGGTGACTACATCATTCCGCAGATCGTTGGCACCTCGGCCAGGATGATCGGTCAGGCGGTCTATCAGTTCCAGGGCACGGCCGGGAATATTCCGCTTGCGGCCGCCTTTGCCATCGTTCCGATCCTGATCATGGGCGTCTATCTCTATGTCGCACAACGAAAGGGGGCTTTCGATGCACTCTGACCGCGCCTCCTTCGGCCTGAAACTCGCAGCAGGGGCGGGGCTGACTTTCATGCACCTGCCGATCCTGTTGATCTTCGTCTATGCCTTCACGACCGAGGACAAATCCTATCAATGGCCGCCCCCCGGCCTGACACTGAAATGGTTCGCCGTCACCTGGGAGCGTCCGGACGTCTGGGAGGCTCTCTCCCTGTCGGTGCGGGTTGCCAGCATCTCGACCGTGATCGCGCTTCTGTTGGGCACGCTCTGCGCGGCGGCCGTGGCACGCGCCAAGTTCTTTGGTCGCGAGACGATCTCGCTGCTTGTGATCCTGCCGATTGCACTTCCCGGCATCATCACCGGCATCTCGCTGCGGGCGGCCTTTAACCTGGGGGACATCCCGTTCAGCTTCTGGACCATCGTCCTGGGCCACGCGACTTTCTGCATCGTGGTTGTCTACAACAACGCGGTGGCGCGGTTCCGGCGGACTTCGGGCAGCCTGGTCGAGGCCTCTATGGATCTGGGCGCGAATACCTTCCAGACCTTCCGCTATGTCATCCTGCCCAATATCGCCACGGCGCTTCTGGCGGGCGGCATGCTGGCCTTCGCCCTCAGCTTTGACGAGGTGATCGTGACCACCTTTACCGCCGGGCAGCAGCAGACGCTCCCAATCTGGATGTTGGAAGAGCTGGTGCGCCCCCGTCAGCGCCCCGTGACGAATGTCGTTGCCATGGTCGTGGTGCTGGTGACCTTCCTGCCGATCCTCGGCGCATATTATCTGACCCGCGGCACGGAGAGCGTGGCCGGGCAAGGCAAATAAAGTAGAAAGGGCTCCCTGATGGAAACCAACATGCTGATTGGCAATTCTTTCGAAGCAGGCACGGATCAGGAAGAAATGGTCCTGAACCCCCGCACGGGCGAGGTGATTGTCCAGATCCCCGAGGCCGACCCGGCGCAGATCGACCGCGCCGTCACGGCGGCGCGCGCGGCCTTCACCGGCTGGGCGCTGACCACCCCCGGCGAGCGCGCGGGCTATCTGCTGCGGATCGCGGATGCGGTCGAGGCCAATCTGGAGATGCTCTCCCAGCTTGAGGCACTGAACTGCGGCAAGCCGATCGACGGTGTGCGCAATGACGAAATTCCGGCGGTCGCGGATTGTTTCCGCTTCTTCGCGGGCGCGGTGCGCAACATGCATGGGCCGATTGCCGGGAATTACCTGCCGGGCCATACCAGCATGATCCGCCGCGACCCGATCGGCGTCGTCGCCTCGATTGCGCCGTGGAACTATCCGATCATGATGATGGCCTGGAAACTGGCTCCGGCCCTTGCAGGCGGCAACACCGTTGTCATGAAACCGTCCGAGCAGACGCCCCTGACCGCACTGGCTTTCGCCAAGATCCTAGCCGATATCCTGCCGGAAGGCGTGGTGAACGTGATCGCCGGCAAGGGCGGCTCGGTCGGGAACGCGCTGATCAACCATGACGGCGTCGATATGGTCTCGATCACCGGGGATGTGGCGACGGGGAAAAAGGTGCTTCAGGCCGCCTCGCGCACCGTCAAGCGCACCCATCTGGAGCTAGGCGGCAAGGCTCCGGTCATCGTCTATGACGATGCCGACCTGTCGGCGGTGGTCGAAGGGCTCAAGGCCTTTGGCTATTACAATGCCGGGCAGGACTGCACCGCAGCCTGCCGGATCTATGCGGGCGCAGGGATCTATGAAAACCTTGTGGCCGAGCTGTCCGACGCAGCGGCCAGCATCGTCTATAACAATGCCGATGACAGCCTGAACGAGATCCCGCCGCTGATCTCGCCGCGCCAGCGCGACCGGGTCGCCAGCTTTGTCCAGCGCGCCGCTGACCTCTCGCATGTCGAGATCGCCACCGGTGGCGCAACGGTGGACGGGCCGGGCTTCTACTACAAACCCACCGTCGTCGCAGGCGCCCGCCAGGAAGACGAAATCGTCCAGCGCGAAGTGTTCGGCCCCGTGGTCTCGGTCACCCGGTTCACCGAGGACGACCCGGTCGTCGATTGGGCCAATGACAGCCAATACGGCCTGGCCTCGTCGGTCTGGACCGGAAATATCGGCCGAGCGATGGATGTCGCCGCCAGGCTGCAATACGGCTGCACCTGGGTGAACACACATTTCATGCTGACAACGGAAATGCCGCATGGCGGGCTCAAGCAATCGGGCTATGGCAAGGACATGTCCATGTATGCGCTCGAGGATTACACTGCGGTCAGACACATCATGGTGGCGCATTGACTGCGAAACTGGAGTTTCCGGTCTTGAACAACTCGGCACTTGGGAAAGCGTCGCGTCACCCCTTGCAACGGGGGTGTCCGGACGTTTGGAAAGTTGGGCGCTTCAGCAGGGGAAGCCGCCGTTCGCAATTCTGAGTCCAAGGCCCGGAAGGTCCGCATTGCGGTCGCTCGCGACATTCGGGCGAACGTCCGAACTGAGCCGATATTGTTGAAAAACAACGTGTTGCTGGCGCAGAGAGAGGCGTACCGAACTGAGCGCGAGTGCCTTTCTTGTCAGGCTTTGCTCGTTTGCTGCGGTGCGGGAAAG
>NZ_JBXWSL010000101.1:0-7100 GCF_059613425.1 Ruegeria sp. BHSA123
CTCGGCAAAGGTTTCATAAGTGCCCTGCACGATGCCCTGTGTACCAATATAGATCCACGAGCCAGCGGTCATCTGGCCGTACATCATCAGACCTTTCTTATCGAGCTCGTTGAAGTGGTCCCAATTGGCCCAGTGCGGCACAAGGTTCGAGTTTGCAATCAATACGCGGGGTGCATCGCTATGGGTGCGAACAATGGCAACCGGCTTGCCGGACTGGACGACCAGAGTTTCATCCTCTTCCAGATCTTTCAGGCTGGCAACGATGGTGTCAAAATCCTTCCACGTCCGTGCCGCGCGGCCAATCCCGCCATAGACCACCAGCTCATGCGGGTTTTCGGCCACGTCAGGATGCAGGTTATTCATCATCATCCGCAACGGCGCTTCGGTCATCCAGCTTTTGGCGTTCAGTTCAGGTCCGGTGGGTGGAAAGATGTCACGGGTGTTTTTGCGAGGATCGGTCATCGGGCAAGCTCCAATGCTGTGTCATTGAGGACGTCTAGAATGTCTTTCAACCAACGCCGGAGACGGGTGGCTTTGGCGGTGTCAAAAGTCCAGGGTGGCGTTTCTGATGTCAGGTAGGTCGACTGCGCCAACTCCATCTGGATCGCGTGAATACCGTTATCCGGGCGTCCGTAGTGCCGTGTCGTCCACCCGCCTTTGAAGCGCCCGTTCAAAACGGTGCTGAAAGGGGATGAAGAGGCGAATTCATGTGCAATTGTTTCGATTTCCGGTGCACAGGTCATCCCGTTATTTGTTCCAATGTTCATGTCGGGCAAAACGCCGTCGAACAGAAAAGGAATGTGACTGCGGATTGAGTGGCAATCATACAGCACAGCGATTCCGTGGATCGCCTTCACCCTCTCCAGTTCGGCCAGCAAAGCGGCATGATATGGCGCATGAAATGCGTCACGTCGTTCAATGGTATCTTTTTCAGTTGGAAGGATGTCCCAGATATCCTGCCCGTCGAAATCCGTAAGCGGCACCAAGGTCGTCGTGTTTTGGCCAGGGTAAAGAGAAGTACCGCCTGGGTCACGATTGGCATCGATCACATAGCGATGAAAGGTGGCCCGCACCGTGGTAGCACCGGGCAAAAGCCCGTCGTAGAGCATGTGGATGTGCCAATCCGTATCTGTCAGCGCCCGACCCCGAGCATTCAGTTTGGCATCAATCGCCGCAGGCACATAAGTGCCCGTGTGAGGCAGGCCCAAAACAATTGGACTACCACCCCGAACTACCTCGACCGGATCAGTCATGCGCCAAGCTCCGGCATGGCGACACCGGTGCTTTCGGCAATCTCACCGCTTGCAATAAGGGCCGAGGCTGCTTCTATGTCATTTGCCATGTATCTGTCATCTTCTAACGCCGGTACAACCGAACGCAGGCGCGCCATGACACCTTGAAGGCTTTCACTGGTTGGCAGCGGCGCGCGATATTCAACCCCTTGCGTTGCACACAGCAACTCGACCCCAAGGATACGCTCCAGATTGGTCACCATTTGCCCCAGCCGCCGCGCACCATGGGCGGCCATTGACACGTGATCCTCCTGATTGGCCGAAGTTGGTGTTGAATCTGTGACGCAAGGATTGGCCAGATGCTTGTTTTCGCTCATCAGCGCGGCTGTCGTGACTTCGGCAATCATCAGGCCAGAATTCAATCCGGGGTTGGGTGTCAAAAAGGGAGGCAAATCAAAGCTGAGTACCGGATCGACGATCAGCGCGATACGCCGCTGCGCAATCGCCCCGATCTCGGCCACTGCCAGAGCAATCATGTCGGCGGCAAATCCGACCGGTTCTGCATGAAAGTTTCCGCCTGATACGATCAACCCGGCCTCGGCCAGAACCAGAGGGTTATCGGTGGCGGCGTTGGCCTCGGTTTCCAGGGTTACTGAAGCCTGACGCAGCACATCCATCGCGGCGCCAACAACCTGCGGTTGGCAGCGGATGCAGTACGGGTCCTGAACCCGCGTATCACCGTCCCGGTGGCTCTCGCGAATGACCGACCCAGCCAGTAGCGCGCGCATGGTTGCGCCCGCTTCGATCTGGCCTCGGTGACCACGCAAGGCGTGAATTTCGGGTTGCAAAGGCGCGGTAGACCCCATGATCGCATCCGTTGTCAGGGCTGAAGTGACCAAAGCGCTTTGCGCCGCCCGCCACGCGCCGAAAAGCCCCGCCAGCGCAAACGCCGTGGAAAACTGAGTGCCGTTGATCAGTGCCAACCCTTCCTTGGGGCCAAGTTCGACCGGGGTCAAACCTGCCGCTGCCAGTGCGTCGCCGCCAGGCATGGCTGTACCGCCAAACTCAGCTTCACCCTCGCCCATCATGACGGCTGCCATGTGCGACAGTGGTGCCAGATCGCCCGAAGCACCAACAGACCCCTGTGCCGGGATCACCGGTGTCACGCCTGCGACAAGCATCGCTTCCAGCAGGTCAATCAGCTCCAACCGCACACCCGACGCGCCACGTCCGAGGCTGAGCAGTTTGAGCGCCATCATGAGCCGCGCAACAGCACGCGGGATCGCTGGTCCAACGCCACAGCAATGGGACAAGATCAGGTTGCGTTGCAGCGTCGCGGTATCCTCGGCCGCGATCTTGACGCTTGCCAGTTTTCCAAAACCCGTATTAACCCCGTAAACGGCGGCTTGGCCAGTCGCCGCCTCAATAATGCGAGCGTGCGCCGAGGCTATGGCAGGCCTGCAAACCGGGTCCAGCCGAACGGCGCATTCCTGGCGGAATACCTGTTCCAGCTGCGCCAGAGATACAGCACCGGGAGTTAACGTCAGAGTGGTCAAAATGCGCCTCCGAATATGCGGGCGTGAAGGGGATTAAAACCGATGCGGTAGGCAAGCTCGGCCGGGTGGGTGACATTCCAGACGGCCAGATCCGCCCGCAGGCCCTGAACGATCCTGCCGCAGTCTCTCAGGCCCAGTGCACGCGCGGCATTCACGGTGACACCTTTCAAAGCTTCCTCAGGTGTCATTCGAAACAAAGTGCACCCCATGTTCATTGCAAGCAAAAGCGATGTCATCGGAGCCGAACCCGGGTTGCAGTCGGTCGCAAGGGCCATTGGCACCTCGTACTTGCGCAACAGGTCAACAGGCGGTTGTTGCGTCTCGCGCAGGGTGTAGAAAGCCCCAGGCAGGATCACGGCCACCGTGCCTGCCGCTTCTATGGCTTTGACACCGCTTTCGTCCAAATACTCGATATGGTCGGCAGAAAGCGCACCATAGCTTGCAGCAAGTTTCGCGCCACCCAGGTTGGACAGTTGTTCGGCATGCAATTTGACCGGCAGTCCTAGTTCCTTGGCAACGTCAAACAGTGGCACCAGTTGGTCGGGCAGGAAGGCAATCCCTTCGCAAAATGCGTCAACTGCGTCTACCAAACCCTCGGCATGAGCCGCGCGAAGCGTCGGAATGCAAATCTCAGCAATGTACGCCTCGGGCCGGTCTTTATACTCGGCGGGTACAGCATGAGCGCCCAGAAAGCTGGTCGCTATGCGCACCGGGCGGCTTTCCTGCAGGGCCCGCGCGGCGCGCAGCATGGTCAACTCAGTTTCTTGATCCAGCCCATAGCCCGATTTGACTTCGATCACCGAGACCCCTTCGGCGATCATCGCGTCCACGCGCGGCAGAGCCTGCGCGATCAAATCCTCTTTACTGGCCGCACGTGTGGCTTTCACGGTCGAAATGATCCCTCCGCCTGCGCGGGCCACCTCTTCATAGCTGGCACCGTTAAGGCGCATCTCGAACTCAGCCGCGCGGTCGCCGCCATGCACCACATGGGTATGGCAATCGATCAGAGCCGGCGTCACCAGCCGCCCGTCCAGCGAGGTTGGAGAGAACGTCGCGTATTCTTCCGGTAACTGCGTCTTCGGACCGACCCATGCAATCCGGTCGCCACGCACGACAATCGCCGCGTCTTCGACCAATCCGTATGCATCCGAACCAACCATGGTAGCGGCGTGCAGATCTGTGAACAGATGATCGTGGGTTTGCATTCGAATCCCTCTTCGGTGCAATTCTCTCTTTTCTGGTACAGGTCTTTATGGCATATGTCTATTCATAAAACCGGAGGTAGGAATGACGGTCATATTCGCAAAACGGGCCTTTCTGGCAGCCGGCTGGGCAGAAAACCTGCGAGTCGAGATCAAGAATGGTCGTATCGCGCATCTGACAACCGACGCGGTCGCGCAAAACGGCGACACCTGCGTTGACACTCTCCTGCCCGCTTTGGGCAACCTTCACAGCCATGCCTTTCAGCGCGCCATGGCGGGAATGACCGAATATCGGCTGGCTGGCCGTGACAGTTTCTGGACTTGGCGCGATCTGATGTATCGTTTCACAGCCCACCTGAGCCCTGACCAAATTCAGGCCATCGCCGCGCAAGTCTATGTCGAGATGCAGGAGGCCGGGTACGCGTCGGTCGGGGAATTCCATTATCTGCACCACCAACCGGACGGGCAACCCTATGACAGGCTTTGCGAACTCAGCGACCGGATCATGGCCGCCGCCGCCGAGACCGGAATTGGCCTGACCCATCTGCCCGTGCTCTACAGCTATGCAGGAGTTGGAGAAAAACCGCTGGAGGCCGGGCAGCGACGCTTTGGCAATGATGTGGGCCGTTTTTGCGAACTTGTCGCTCAGGCGCGGGAAGCGCTCGGCAATCTTCCCGACGACTGTCGCGTCGGCATCGCGCCACATTCACTGCGCGCCACGTGTCCGCGCGATATGGCGCAGGTGGTGGCATCACAAAATTCCGGTCCGATCCATATCCACATTGCTGAACAACCCAGAGAGGTTGAGGAAGTGCAGGCTGGCCTTGGCGCGCGTCCGGTCGAATGGCTGCTGGATAATGCCCCGGTTGATTCCAACTGGTGCCTGATCCACGCAACCCATATGACCGACGAAGAGACTCGCGCCATGGCCCACAGCAATGCCGTTGCCGGTCTGTGCCCGGTGACAGAAGCCAACCTGGGCGATGGGCCTTTCAATGGCCCTGTCTATTTGAATGCAGGCGGCGCTTTTGGCGTGGGATCAGACTCCAACGTGTTGATTTCCATGACCGAAGAGCTCCGCACACTCGAATATTCGCAACGACTGCGCGACCTGTCACGTAACGTGCTGGTGGTTGGTGAAGGTTCTGTCGGACAAACCCTTTACCGCGGCGCAGCTATTGGCGGCGCGCAGGCGCTAGGCCGCAATGCGGGGCAAATTGCCGAAGGAATGCTGGCTGATCTTGTCGCCATTGACAGCCAAGCCCCTGCCCTTTGCGCATTACAGCCCCAGCAGTTGCTGGATGGTCTTGTCTTTGCCGCCAAAGATAATGTCGTTACTGATCTTTGGTCCGCAGGCCGACATCAGGTTCAAAACGGGCGTCACTTCCTGCGGGACAAGGTCGCGCGTAACTACAAACGGGCAATAGGTGAGCTTCTGGCTGAGCTTTAGCTGGGGGCCTTATTGAAACTCACGCGAAGGATCTTGGCACCAGCAGCGGGCCTGACCGTAACGGCGGCGTTCAGCGTCATTGCGTCTCCGGCCACCAGAGGCGTTTTGTCTGACATATGGGCCATTCCCGAGGCGACAAAGATAAACTCGCCCGCCGCCCCCTCGAATTCCTGATCATTTGCAAAAACGTTCACTACCACAACGACGTCCTTTGGATCGTAGATCACATTGAACGCACGACACGGCCCGTCCAACAGCCGCGCATTCAGCGCGAGCGCCCCGTCGAACGAAAGCGGCAGCAAAGGGCGTGCCGTTAAAACGCCGCTATCGCCGAGCAAATCAAGCCCTGCCCCTTCGATGATCGTGTGTACGCGCGACATCCCTGGAAATCGGGAAAATGGCCCATCCCGATCGATCCGGGCCACACTAATACGCCAGGCGACGTGCTCGCCGACCCGCTTCGCGGCAAGTTCGGTAGTTACACCGCCACCATTGGCCCATGGCGTAACCGCGCAATCCTGCAATCTGATAAGGTTCTGGGTCAAATTCTTTGCATCTCACCGTTAACCTAGACATAATACTAATAAGTTCAAAAAATATAGTGAGCACAATGTGAACGAGCAGAAAAACGTCGGCTTCCAGGATGTCCGCGATGAAGTTTTGAATCGCATCCAGACCAGAATCTGGCCGCAAGGCAGCTTGCTGCCTACCGAACTGGAGCTTGCCGCCGAGTTCGGTTGTGCTCGTGCAACTGTCAATCGCGCTCTACGTGAACTTGCTGATCAGGGTATTGTCACACGGAAACGCAAAGGCGGCACGCGTGTGGTCACAACACCGGTCAAACAAGCCCGACTGCCTATTGCGGTAGTCCGGCAAACCATTGAAGATATGAATGCCGAATACCGATATGCGTTGGTCAACCGTACGCTGATAGATTGTCCGGCATGGCTGCAAGCCAAACTCGGACTGCCCGAGGGTACGCAAATTCTGCATTTGCGCTGTATGCACCATGCCGACAACCGCCCCTTCCAGTACGAGGAACGATGGATCAATACCGCCGCAGTACCGCACGTCATGGATGAAGACTTTCTGACCACCGGTCCTAACGAATGGTTGCTGGCCGAGGTTCCTTTTTCGAACGCGGAAATTGCATTCTCAGCTGTTCCGGCAACCGGTCCGCTTCAGGATTTTCTTTCCGTTCCGCCCGGCACCCCTTTGTTCCAGTTGGAGCGGACAACGTGGTTTCGAAAAACCCCGGTCACCTTTGTGCGCATGACCTTTCATCAGGGTTATCAAATGCGGACTACGTACTGAGGCCGTATTCGTTATTGGTGATCCCGCCGAATGCCAAAATCTCGATCCGCTACCCCCGCTTGTTTCAAGTACGCACTACATCAATTGCATGTGCATTCGGGTGGCCAGACTGCCCAGAACCCAGATGGTGCCAAGGATCATGATCATCAGAACCAATGTCGAAAACAGCACCAGGTGCAGATCTTCGCGGCTGCTGCGCCGACGGTCGATATGTAGGAAGTAGACAAGCTGCAACACAAGCTGTGCCAATCCAAGCAACCCGATGGTCAGGTAAACACCAACCGTTTCAATCCCATAAACCTGCGCCACGCCAAACATCGCCAAGGTCAGCAACAGCGAGCCACCA
>NZ_JBXWSL010000102.1:0-6805 GCF_059613425.1 Ruegeria sp. BHSA123
AAGCTGACCACCGATGACATGGCCCGATACGACGCGCGCCTGTCCGAAATGGTGACACCGGCTGACCGAGCCTGGCTGGAGCATGGACAAGTCCTGTAATCGTCAGGCCTGTTCCTTCGTGTCTTGCTGCTGCGCGGGCAGCCATGCATTGACCGCGTCAACCAGTTTATGCGCGCCGCGCCCGTTCGAGAACGCATCGACAATCGGATGACGCCCTTCGCTCATTCCCTTGTCCAGCACCAGAACCGGGCGATACAGCGTCGAACTGCTGCTGTCGCTTCGGAAAGTCGAGCTTTCAACTTCGGCATGGGACAGGCTGGACAGCTGATGCTCGACCGCTTCATAGCCAAAGACAGACTGCCTGCGGATCAGAATGCGGTTCTTTGTGCGGTCCAGAATGACCTGAACCCGCCGCACGAAAACGCAGAACGCCCCGACACCTAGCCCGCCGCCGATTAGTGCAAAGAACAGCCCGAACCAGATATTCTCGCCGCCGTCACTGACCATGACCAGCCCTGCGCCGACAAAGGCCAGTATGAAAAAGACCAGCATGATTCCGATGAACCAGGGCGTGTCGGCAAGGATCAGTTGGGTCGGAGTGTTTCGTGTGACTTTCATGGCGGCACGCTAGCACCGTTTTCTGCTCTGCCCCAGCTTGAATTCGCCGCCATGTTGCGCGATGAGCGCTACAAACAGGAGGGCCCCATGGACGCATCATCCACATTTCAGGATACATTGCCGCTCAGTTCTGACGCGCTGTTGGCGCAGCTGGATGATTGGGGGCTGCCCTACCGCCTGCACACCCATGTTCCCTTGCGCACGGTCGAGGACTCCAAGGCCGTAGAAGGCCGGTTCATGGTGCCGGGCGAGAAAGCGTTGCGGGTCAAGAACCTGTACCTGCGCGACAAGAAAAAGCGCAACTACCTGGTGACGCTGGAACAAAGTCGCGAGATCGACCTCAAGGCGCTGGGCGCAGAACTGGGTGTCGGCACCCTGTCTTTCGGTTCGGCAGACCGGCTGTTGCAGAACCTTGGTATTCGCCCCGGCGCGGTCAGCCCGCTGGCGATGATCAACGGTGTGCAGAACGATGTGCAGTTCTTCATGGACGCTGCCGCCCAAGGGGCCGATGTGATTTATATGCACCCGTTGGTCAATGACCGTACCGTTGTGATGAAACAATCCGACGTGATGGCGTTCTTCGATCGCATCGGTTGCACCGTTACGTGGCTGCCCTGATCACTCAAGCGCCAGTTTCAGCGCGGCGGCGACATGCGCGGCGGACGGGTTGATGAACAGGTGCCCGTCGGCCTCGAATACCGGGTCATCCAGATGGTTTGGAAAGGCAAGCGGCAACTCGGTACAGGCCAGCAGAATGGCGGTTCCGGGACGGGCATGTTTGTTGCAAAAGGCCAGCAACCTTGCGCGCGCTGCATCAGAGGCACCACCGTAGAAATCACTGTCGATCATGGCCTGCATCTCGGAAATCTCGGGGTCGGGCAGCCGCGCATTCGCAGTGATGCCCTCGGCCGCCAGACGATCCGCATAGTTGGTGGCCTGCATCGTCACGGTTGTTCCAAGCACCAATGCGTTAGACACGCCTGTGTTGGCCGTGGCCTCTGCCGTCGCGTCGAAAATGCTGAGAATGGGCATGGAAACACCCTGTCTGATCGCGTGCAGCCGCGCGTGTGGGGTGTTGGACGCTATGATGCCAAAATCGCATCCTGCACGCTCCAGCGTCAGCAGCGCGTCGCGAAACACCGCATCAAACGCCGCCCAGCTGGCTTCGTCCCCTGCGACACCCCGCAGGGCGCGGGTCCTGGCCTGTGTGACAGATTCGATGGTCATGGTAGGGATCGGCAGGGGCGCGCCGTGGCCGCGCGCCGCAAAGTAACGCCCGGCACCCTCGGCAATCGCCCTGTAATAGTCCACGGTCGACGCCCAGCCCACACCGCCAAGAATTCCGATCTTCTTCATGCGCGCCATCCAGTCCGCCAGTTCCATCTGACCAGCAGACTGGACGTTTCAGGGCTTATTGACCAGTGGCGATCAGGCCGCCAGTTCTGTTACCGCCTTTTTGGCGCTTTCCAGCGCGGCTTCGGGGTTCACCGCCATCTGATCCGCGGCGATGATCGCTACATCATGGATGCCGATAAAGCCCAGAACGTGACGCACATAGTTGGTGGCAAAGTCGATCTCGGATCCGACAGCGGTACCGCCCGACGCGATTGCCAGAATGGCGCGTTTACCCTCCAGCAACCCTTTTGGGCCGTTCTCCGAATAGGAAAAGGTCAGGCCCGCGCGGGCGACCAGGTCGATCCAGGCCTTGAATGCAGCGGGGACCGAGAAGTTGTAGATCGGCAGGCCGATAACGATGGTATCAGCCTCTTGCAATTCGGTCACCAGCGCGTCCGAAAGGGCCAGCCGGTCGCGTTGCAGGTCGTCGCGCTGCTCGGCCGGAGTAAAGTTGGCGGCGATCCAGTCTTCGGTCAGCAGGGGCAGGGGGGTGGCCAGATCTCGGCGGACGATGCGGGCGGCACCCAACTGCCGGACAATGCGGTCAGACAGGTCGCGGGTGGTCGAACCCGCGCGGCGGGCAGAGGCGTCGATATGCAGGATGGTTTTAGCCATTTTTCGGGTCCTTTAGGTCAGGGAAATCTTGTTCTGATCCCAATATGGCTGTTGCGCTTGCGAACAAAACTCGGATACATCAACAGCTATTGTTAGAAATTGCACAGAACGGTGTGACGATGGACAATTGGGATGAGGTGCGGACCGCCTATCAGGTGGCGCGCATGGGAACCGTCAGCGGCGCGGCCGAGGTTCTGGGCGTGCACCACGCCACAGTGATCCGCCACATCGACGCGATCGAGGCCCGGTTGGGTGTCAAACTGTTCCAGCGCCACGCGCGGGGATATACCCCGACCGAAGCGGGCGACGATTTGCTGCGCGTGGCGCAGGCCACCGAAGACCAGTTCAACCAGCTTGTCGGCCGGATGAAGGGGCGCGGTGACGATGTATCGGGTGAACTGGTGGTGACGTCGCTGGGCTCCATCGCGCCTTTGGTGGTGCCGACGCTGACCGAGTTTCAAAAGATGCACCCCGAGCTGATCGTGCGCTACCTGACCGGAGACCGCCTGTTCCGGTTGGAATATGGCGAGGCGCATGTTGCAATCCGCGCGGGATCAGCCCCGGATCAGCCCGACAACGTTGTGCAACCCTTCCGGCAGGAAGAAGTCGGCCTCTATGCCAGCACCTCTTATATCGAACGGCACGGCAAACCTTCGGGCATCGAGGATTTCGGGAACCACCACTTCGTCAGCTCTGACGATGAAGGCAGCCGAGCGCCGTTCACCCGGTGGCTGCGCAACACGGTATCCGCCGACCGCATTACCTTTCGCTGCACCAACAATTTCTGTATGCGCGAGGCCGTTCTGGCTGGGGCCGGTATCGGCTTCATGGCCCGTTGGGAGGCCGCCCGTCATGAAAGTCTGGTCGAAGTGATCGACCCGCTTCCGGAATGGTTCGGCAACCTGTGGCTGGTGACCCATGTGGACCTGCACCGAACCACCAAGGTGCAAACGTTCCTGAGTTTTCTGAAAGAGGCCTCCAAAGGCTGGTGCCCATGAATCCGCAGATGCGCGGCCATCTGGCCATGCTGACTTTTTCGGCCCTTGTTGCAGGCAGTTTCTCGCTTGGGTCGATGATTGCCAACGAAATTGCCCCTGCTGCCCTGAATGCGGTGCGCTTTGCCTTCGCGGCTGTGGTGATTGGTGTGGCGGCCTTGGCAACAACCGGTCTGCCCCGCAGTGCCGCGCAGGCGCCCTGGCGGTATCTGGTGCTGGGCGGGTTGTTCGCCACCTACTTTGTCCTGATGTTTTACGGGCTGCAAACCGCCCCGCCGGTCAGCGCTGCCGCGGTTTTCACCCTGACCCCCGTTGTCTCGGCCATTGCGGGCTGGGTCCTGCTGCGCCAGATCACCACGCCGCGCATGGCAATAGCCCTGTCCATCGGTGCGATTGGGGCGCTGTGGGTGATCTTTCGGGCCGACTGGCAGATGTTCCGCGCCTTCCAGATCGGCGAGGGCGAGGTCATCTATTTCTGGGGATGCGTCGCGCACGCGATTTACACCCCCATGATCCGCAGACTGAACCGCGGAGAACCTGCCGTCGTGTTCACGTTCGGTACGCTGGTTGCCGGGTGCCTGTTATTGGTCCTGTTCGGCTGGTCTGACCTGAAAGCGACCGATTGGGCTGCCCTTCCCGCCATTGTCTGGATCGGGTTGTTCTATATCTCGTTCTTCGCAACGGCGGCCAGTTTCGTCCTGGTGCAGTTCTCCTCGCTCCGGCTGCCGTCGGCCAAGGTCATGGCCTATACCTATCTGGTGCCAAGCTGGGTGATCCTGTGGGAAATCGCGCTGGGCAAACCAGTCCCGACGGGATTGATCCTGGGCGGTGTGGCGCTGACGGTCATTGCGCTGCTGATGCTGCTGAAAGAAGAGGCCCCGCGCTCCATTCCCCAACGCCGGGCAGCTGAGTAACGCCGCTCCCGGTCTGAAACCGGTACAGATTGCCCACGAATTCCAAAAGCAGAATCTGTTGAGCCAGATCAAGGCAGGCCCTTGGTCTCAGGACTACCTTGGAAGGCGGACAAAAGGAGGAGATTATGTTCAAACATATCATGCTGCCGATTGACCGCCACCTGCCGCCCGAGGTTCGCAAGGCCGCAGATGTCGCCGCGCAGGTGGCAAAATGGCAAGGCGCCAAGATCACTCTGGTCAGTGTCAGCGGGGCCCATATGGGTGCATCCTCGGAAACCGAGGCCGAGATAGACAAGCAACTGGCCGACTTCACCGAACAGCTTGTATCAGAAGGCGCGGGCGAGGTCGCGGTGCGCAAGATACACTCGGTTGATGTTGCTGCCGAAGTGGACAGCGACCTGACCCGCGCGGCGGAAGAGATTGGTGCAGACCTGATCATCGTGGGCACCCACGCGCCCCGGATCACCGACTACATCTTTTCCAGCCACGCCGGATATCTGGCCAAACATGCCAGCATGTCGGTTTTCGTCGTGCGCTAGGCCTCATCCGAGATCGGAAGCTCGACTTCCAGAAACCGTTCGAACGCATCCAGGTTGATGGGTTCGAACTGACCGAACCCCTGCATCCAGACCGAAGCAGTGCGCAACGCGTCGGGTTCCAGCTTGCACCACTTCACCCGGCCGCGCTTTTCCTGTGATATCAGCCCGGCTTTAGTCAGGATGACCAGATGTTTCGAGATCGCCGCCAGCGACATCTCGAACGGCTCGGCGACATCCGTCACGGCCATATCGTCCTCCAGCAGCATCGCCAGAATGGCGCGGCGGGTGGGGTCGGCAAGGGCCGCGAACACGGTGTCGAGATCGTTGGACATGGGTCTTTCCTAATGGGCGAGAACCCGTTTGACAATTTACCCTATCACGTCACTGTGCAGCGGTGATGCGCAAAGGGGGCGGCTATGGCGCTGAAATACTGGCTGGTGATCTGCGTCCTTGGCATCGGGTGGGGCATGTCTTTCATGTTCAACGCCATATTGCTGCGCGAACTTGGGCCGCTATCCGTATCGTTGGGACGGGTTGCATTTGGGGCTCTGGGCTGTTGGATCTATGTGATTGCCGCCCGTATGCCGGTTCACCTGACACTCGGGCGCGCCATTGGACTGCTGGGGTTCGGGGCGCTCAGCTATGCCGCTCCATTTGCGTTCTATGCGCTTGGGCAGCAGCATATCGCATCCGGCGTGGCAGGGATCGTGAATGCGACAACACCGGCCTTTGCCGTCATCGTTTCGCATTTTTGGCCCGGAAGCGAGCGTGCGACGCTGTTGAAATCCCTTGGCGTAGTGTGCGGCTTCATTGGGATTGTCGTGTTGTCCGTCCCGATTTTGCACAATGGCGAAACATCTCAGTTCTGGGCGGTTCTGCTGACCCTGTGCGCACCCATATGTTACGCGTTTTCTGTCAACATTGCGCGGGCCTTCCGCGACATGCAGCCGGTGGTGCTGGTCGCCCTGGCACTGACCGGGGCGGCCTTGGCAATTTTACCCTTGGCACTTTGGCGTGAAGGCCTGCCGATGATCGAGCGCACTGAAACATGGCTTTCGTTGTTGATGATCGGATTTGTGCTGACCTCGGCCGCTTTCATTGCCTTCTACTGGTTGCTGCCCAGAGTCGGGCCAACCAACATTTCGACCGTCACGCTGATCGCACCGGTTTCCGCCCTGATACTTGGAACCTGGGTTTTGGGGGAAACTCTGCAACCCGAACATTTGATGGGCATGGCGGCGATTTTTGCCGGGCTCTTGCTGATCGACGGACGCCTTGTTCGACGCCTGTGGCCGCAGCTAGCGCGCAAAGATCAACCAAAAGGTTGAATATGGGTTTTGGGGCGATTACTGCCGCTCAGGCCAAAGGCAGGCAATTCGATCGGGCGAGCAAGCCGAAAATAACAGTTTAAAAACAATTTATTAGCCTGCGTCATTTCACACCATCAACGCCGTTGACTCTGCGCCTTTCGCGCCTTAGCACCATGCGCAAGACAGCGCGAGGATTCCGTCCGTGACCGATGACGACCAAAAGCAGCGTATGGCGCAGCTTGAGGCCAAGATCGAGGCGGCGAAAAAGGCCAGAAAGCCGGCTGCCCGCGCTGACAGTGACATATCCGGGGGCGAGCTTGCCTGGAGGATGGTCATCGAAATGGTTTCCGGTCTTGGGATCGGATTTGGCATCGGATACGGGCTGGACAGCCTGCTCGGGACGATCCCGATCTTTCTGG
>NZ_JBXWSL010000103.1:0-6516 GCF_059613425.1 Ruegeria sp. BHSA123
TGATCAGATATTCACCACGAGTTGATGACGCGAATGCTGTCGACCCGCTGGTCTCGATATTGGTTGTGACGTGGCCGGTCTGGCCGTCATTGTTCAGATCAACACCATAAAAGGCCTCGACATCCACGACATTGGCTATGCCGGTCCCGCTAACATATTGGCCCGAAGTATCCGTGGTCCATTCGGCATATGATCCGTTCGCATTTTGCCACAGCACCTTGTAGCCACCGCCCGATGCTTCGGCCTGAAGTGCCTGCCAGCCTGCAAGCGAGTTTTGCCCAATAGACTGACCACCGTAAATCAAAGCAATGTTCGAACTGCCGCCATCCAGCACATAAAGCCCTTGGCTGGCATGTTGTAACGTTGTTCCCTGAGTATCGATATCTGAAAGCTGCATCGCAGACTTGATATTCGACCGGGAATACTGCTGTAGCCCGTCAAGAAACTGGACCAACTCTACGTCGTCTGCAATCGTGAAGGTTGTTCGCGTGATGACGTCCAAAAACTCGTATAAGACGCCGTTTTCAAAGAATAAATAGTTATTGATTGCGCTGAAACTGCTCGAGTAAAGTGTTCTTTTTGGGGCAAGCGCGTACCGGAGCGCCTCCTGCAAACTACAATATTAACGGCAATTCAAGAGTTACCTTCTCGAAGGCCAGACGCATTTTTATTAAGCGCATACATGAAAAAGATTATCGCCAATAAACCGACCGGATAGCGTAAATAGGCCGACTTAATGCACGCAAAATTGATTTTCATGGCGGTCCATACCTGCGACAGTTTTGAGCACCTGTAGTGACAGAAGCAAAGGCGTGCGGATTTCTTCTTTAGTCCCGAACGGCAATTCTTCTCAGATCCCAAAAGTTTGGCTCGAACAAGGTGCCTTTCGTTCCGGGTTTCGAACCCAAGGGCGCGCCAGCACAAAGGGCCCAAATACCCGGAGGGTAAGGGCCCCTAGCTGCGACGCCCAATACCGCCGCTCATGTGCGAAGCAAAGCCTTGCCATGGGTCAGACCGTTCACCTTCTCCAGGATGGAGTCCGCGTCAATGCTATGGTGCCGATAGAGGTCGCCGATTGTCCCTGTCTGGCCAAAATGTTCGACCCCTAATGGGATGGTCTGATGTCCCTGTACGGCACCCAGCCAAGACAATGTCGCGGGGTGTCCGTCAATCACGGTAACCAGCTTGCAGTGGCGCGGCAGACCGGACATCAAAGTTTCGATGTGGGACCGAGCCGTTTGATTGCCGCGCGAACGCGCCCGTTGCGCTGCCGTCCACCCGGCGTTTAGCCGATCTGCTGAAGTCACCGCCAGCACTCCGATGTCTTTGCGTCCTTCGCCCATCACGCCAGCGGCTTTGATCGCTTCGGGTGCAACGGCCCCTTGATAAGCGATTACGACCTCGCAATTCGGGCCCGGCCTCCGCAACCAGTATGCACCATCAATGGCACCTTGACGGAACTCATCGTCCACGCGTTTGCCAGGCTGTTCAATCGGGTTTGTCGTCAAGCGCAGATAAACCGAACCGCCTGTTTCGTCACGCAGCCAGGTGCGTTCGTCCGGCTGCCCTTCGCCGTCGCGCTGAAGATAATCAAAGGCCCATTCCATGATCACGGCCAGTTCATCGGCAAAGGCTGGCTCAAAGGCCGCCAGACCGTCCTGGCTCATCCCGATCAACGGTGTGCCAATGGATTGATGTGCGCCGCCTTCTGGGGCCAGCGTAATGCCCGAAGGCGTGCCGACCAGCATAAAGCGCGCATCCTGATAACAAGCATAATTGAGTGCATCGAGGCCGCGGCTGACAAAGGGGTCATACACAGTACCGATCGGGATAAGCCGCTTGCCGAACAGGGAATGCGAAAGGCCCGCAACGCCCAAAAGCAACATGAGGTTCATCTCGGCAATACCAAGCTCGATATGTTGCCCTTCAGGAGTAAATTCCCATTTTGCCGTCGAGGGGATACGGTGTTCAATAAAAGCGTCGGCTTGCTCGGATCTGGCAAACAGTTTGCGCCGGTTTACCCACGGGCCAAGGTTTGTTGTGCCTGTGACATCAGGAGACGTCGTCAGGATACGCTCGGCCAATTGACTGTCGCCCTTCGACAAGTCATCCAAAATCTTGCCGAAAGCCATTTGGGTCGAGATTTCGCGGCTTGTGTCGATGTCAATAGATGGAACATCCAGCTTGTCATCGAAATAGCGTCGCGGACCTTTGGCAAAGAAGGAAACTTTCGACAGAAAGTCTTTCAGCGCTTCCGGGTCCTGCACTGCCGCAAGTGGCTCCCATTCCTCACCGGCAGGCACGCCCATGTGTTCTTGCCACGCGACGAACTGGCTGTTGTTCATCAGCCCACCGTGGTTGTCCTTGTGGCCCGCAATTGGCGTACCCCATCCCTTGATCGTGTAGGCCAAGAAACAAGTAGGGCGGTCATGTTCGATGGCAGCAAAGGTTTGGGCCATGGTCTCAACGCAGTTGCCGCCGAGGTTTTCCATCAATGCAGCGAGTTCGGCATCTGTGCGCCGCTCGATCAGCGCCGTCACATCCCCCTGATCCCCAAGATCGTCCATGAGGCGCTTTCGCCAAACCTCGCCGCCCATGAACGTCAGGGCCGAGTATTCCTGGTTCGAGCAGGCATCAATCCAGTCTCGCAGCCGATCGCCGCCAGGTTCTTTGAAGGCCGCACGCTGCAACACGCCGTGCTTCACGCGCACAACATCCCATCCGAAGGCATCAAAGATTTTCTCGATCCGTTCGAACAACCCTTCACGAACGATGCCATCAAGTGACTGCCGGTTGTAGTCGATAATCCACCACGTGTTGCGCAGGCCATTTTTCCAGCCTTCCTGCAATGCCTCGTATACGTTGCCTTCATCCAGTTCAGCGTCGCCTACAAGCGCCACCATTCGCCCCATCGGGGCATCTGCCCCCCAGTTTTTGGCCTTGACGTAGTCCTGAATGATCGAAGCAAACGAGGTGATCGCGACACCCAAACCTACCGAACCTGTCGCGAAGTCGACATCATCGATGTCCTTTGTCCGGCTGGGATAGCTTTGCACGCCACCAAACCCGCGAAAGTTTTCCATCTTCTCGCGGGTCTGGTTGCCCATGAGGTACTGCATCGCGTGGAAAATCGGTGACGCATGCGGTTTTACCGCAACCCGATCTTCGGGCCGTAAAGCCGAAAAGTAGAGCGCAGTCATGATCGAAACCATCGACGCAGACGACGCTTGATGACCACCGACCTTTATCCCATCAACCTTGGGCCGGATATGGTTGGCATGGTGGATCATCCAATGCGACAGCCACAGCAGACGCTGTTCAACGATTTTCAACTGGTTGGGATCATACGGCATGGTGGTCTCCGGGACTCAGGCGGCACTGCGGGCAGGGTAGGGCAAAGCTTGCTCTAAATCTGCAAGGATATCTTCAACGTCTTCCAACCCGACGGAAAGTCGGATCAGACCATCGCTGATTCCATGTTCTGCTCGTTCTTCTGCAGTATACGTCGAATGGGTCATGGATGCCGGGTGCTGGATTAGGGTTTCTGCGTCCCCCAAGGACACGGCGCGCTGGATCATGTTCAGGCGGTTCATGAACTTGATGCCACCGGACAGGCCAGACTTGATTTCAAAGGCGATCATGGCCCCCGGCTGCGACATCTGGCGTCGTGCGACATCGTGCTGGGCAAAACTCTCAAGCCCCGGGAAATACACCTCACTGACGCCAGTGTGTGCCTGAAGGTAATCGGCAACAACCTTGGCGGACGCACAGTGGCGATCCAGTCGCAGGTTCAGTGTCTTCAGCCCACGCAGGATCAGCATTGCGTTGAATGGTGCCATCACTGCGCCTGTCATGTCCTTCATGCCGACAAGCCGGATCTCAGAAATCTGCTCGGCGGTTCCGACCACAAGACCCGCGACCACATCGCCATGCCCGCCCAGATATTTGGTGGCGGAGTGAAGGACGATGTCCGCGCCGTGCTCAATCGGGCGGGTCAGATAGGGGCTGGCATATGTATTGTCGACCACAACCTGCGCACCGACAGAATGTGCGATCTCTGAACTGGCGGCGATATCCACCAAGCGCATGTTTGGATTGGCTGGGGTTTCGAAGTAGACGACACGGGTTTTTTCGGAAACAGCGGCTTTCAGGTTCGCGGGGTCCGTCATGTCAACATGGGTAATAGTGACACCCCATTTTGCCAGACCGTGGCGCATGAAAGCGAATGTGCAGCCATAGAGTGTTTTGTCGACAATGACTTCGTCACCTGGCGACAACAGGGTCCAAAATACGGCGGTAATTGCGCCCATCCCGCTGGAAAGCGCGAGCCCAGCCTCGGCACCTTCCAGAACTGCAATGCGCTTTTCAAGAAGGTCACATGTAGGGTTCGATATCCGGCTATAGATATGACCTGCGCGCTCGCCGGCAAACATCTCACCGCCTGCCTCTGCGGTTTCGAAGGAGAAGGTTGAGGTCAAGTGGAGGGGCGGTGTCAGCGCACCATCATTTTCAAATGGGTTGTAGGCATGATGAATGGCGCGAGTGGCAAATCCGGTTGTGTGGGTCACGGTGGGCTCCTGATCTAAGTCGCTATCACTTTGCGCCTTTACTTTGAGCAATGGGTTGCGAATAATGCCACGTTGAGGGCCTACATTGGCATATTATGCTAAAAAATGGAGAGAAGATGGACGCCAAAGACAGGCAGATCATTCGAGCGTTGCAGCGGGACGGGCGTATGACGAACCAGGATCTTGCTGATGAGGTCAATCTGTCTCCTTCACCGTGTTTGCGGCGGGTCAAAAACCTTGAGGCCAGCGGTGTCATCAAGGGATACAGTGCCGATGTGGACGCTGCTGCATACGGGATGGCGATAACCGTCTTTGTCCGCATCCGGCTTGAGCGGCACAATGAAACAGATGTGCAGAAATTCGAAAAACGCGTTCGGATGATCGATGAAGTTCTAGAATGCCACGTGCTGACCGGCGCAATGGATTACCAGTTGCGGGTATTGGTATCGGACCTCGAAGCATACGAAGACTTTATTCGAAACCGAATTCACCCGATCGGCGGGATAGCTTCGATCGACACCAGCTTTGTTTATGGAACAGTCAAGAAAACAGCGGTGTTTCCAGCCTGAGATGGTTTGAGTTCTCGAAAGTGACCCTTAGCATTGAGTTCTAGATTGTTAGGATGCGGAAAAACCAGTTTCGAGTTTCCGTGACTGTGAGTATTACCTCGGTTAGGTAAAATTCGCCGACTGGATGCGTCTCCGTAAAAGTAACATAATCATCATTACGCGAGCTTCCTGCAAATCAAAGGTGAATTAACCCAACACTGCCCGGACGCTCCTCCTACAATTCGCATTACTTCAAAATCTCAAGGTCGGGTCACAACAAAATCCGGCACGATCGCTGCCTGTTTGATCGCTTCCTCGACATCATGCCCGGCGAAGAATCCAAAATCCGAGACAAGTGCCGAAGCCACTCCGGCATGACGCGCGCCCAGAATGTCAGTATGCAAACTGTCACCCACCATCAGAACGCGGGATTTGTTGACAGGCCCAAGTCGCTGAAAAGCAAGATCATAGATATTGCCGAATGGCTTTCCATAAAATTGCGGGGCTACACCTGTCCGGTCGGCCAAACGGTGTGCGAAAAGACCTGGTTCTTTGGAAAAGCCGTACTCGCGCGGGGCAACGATATCCGGGTTGCCCACCAATACCGGGCGGGGGCGGCTTAGCAATGCCGCCTCCAACATCGCCTGCCGGGCTTCGGTCCAGGCGGCTGACCCGATCATCAGAAAACCATCAACAGATTCGTAGGGCTGCGGGTCATCCTCCAGATAGATTAATTTCAAACCTTCCAAGTCGCGAAGACCTGCGCTGGGTGTCGCCATCAAACCCCAATGCAGCCCACGTTGGCCATTCAGCCCGGACAGCAACGTAGCCCGACTGGTGATCACATCCTGCGGCGCGAAGTCATATCCCAGTCTGGTGTATTTCTCCAACAGCGTGGCGTGGGGAAACCCAGCGGCATTCGACACCACCAAGACACGTTTGCCGGCAGCCTTCAGTGACTTGATCCGTTCGGGCGTTTCGGGGATCGCCGTGTCGCCTATATTAAGAACCCCGAACGCATCCAGAAGAAACACGTCAAACTCATCCATAATTTCGGAAAGAGTCTCGATACGACGATAGCTCACGTCGTTCGGTTCAATATCTGGAAGGCGGTGCCGGACGGCTTCGTAAGCCTTGAAAGCCTCTTGCGCTGAGAATCCGGTCAAATGATCGCTCCTCGTACTTTTGCCGAAACCCACTCGCTGATCATGACCGCAAAAAGAATTACAATTAGGATCAGGCTCACTTGCGGCCACGCCAGAACGTTAAGCGAGGCCGAAAGCTGCAACCCGATGCCACCGGCGCCAACCAGCCCAAGCACTGTGGACTCGCGAATGTTGATATCCCAACGAAAGACTGCAATTCCGGCAAATGCTGGCAGGATTTGCGGAACGATCCCA
>NZ_JBXWSL010000104.1:0-6569 GCF_059613425.1 Ruegeria sp. BHSA123
GTTCGCCTGGACGCGGCGGGCGTCACAGCGCACAACCCGGTCCGAGCAGCAATTGATTGAAATGCGAACCAAAAGTCGGGGCAGGGGTGTTGTTCTGGGCGTTTATGATGAAAACGATGCGCCGTTGGACCTGACCGTCAAATACCGCAATCGCAAGGCGCGCCCATTCCGGTGCTATCTAAAAGACTAACACACTCTGTGTCGGTTAAAATTGTTCATCATTGCAAAGGTGGTTCACCCGTTGAAGTCCAAAGGATAGAAGGTGACCCAAGAGCAGAAAACGGAGTACATCAATGGCCACCCCCAAACCTGTTGTCCTGTGCATTCTTGATGGTTGGGGCCTGTCCGAGGACACAAAAGCCAACGCACCCTATCTGGCAAACACGCCGACGTTTGACGCGATCCTGTCTGAGTGTCCGCATTCAACCCTGATCACCCACGGCCCCGATGTGGGTCTGCCAAGCGGACAGATGGGAAATTCAGAGGTCGGGCACACCAATATCGGTGCAGGGCGTGTGGTCGCCATGGATCTGGGCCAGATTGATCTTTCCATTGAAGACCGGACTTTCTTCGAAAACGAAGCGCTGCAAGCTTTCATCGCCAGCGTCAAATCCGCTGGCGGCACTGCGCATCTGATGGGGTTGATCTCGGATGGTGGGGTGCATGGTCATCTGAACCATATCGTTGCCGCAACCACTGTCATAACGGATGCCGGTGTCCCGGTTGCACTACATGCAGTGACGGACGGGCGTGATGTCGCGCCAAGGTCAGCTCTGACTTACATCGCTGAGTTGGAAGAACGCTTGCCCGAAAACGCACGCATCGTCACCGTAAGCGGGCGGTACTTTGCCATGGATCGCGACAATCGCTGGGAGCGTGTCAGTGAAGCGTATGCTGCAATGGTCAACGGGCAGGGCCGAACAGCAAGCAGTGCCCATGGCGCGGTTGATCACGCCTATAACCAGTCCGAATCTGACGAGTTCGTCACACCAACCGTATTGACGGGGTATGACGGTATTAACGATGGCGATGGTTTCTTTTGCCTGAACTTTCGCGCCGACCGTGCCCGTGAAATTCTGCGCGCCATCGGAGAGCCAGGATTTTCCGAATTTGCGACAGGACCGCGCCCGAAGCTTTCAGCACTGCTGGGCATGGTCGAGTACTCCGATGGACATAATGCTTACATGACCACGGTTTTTCCAAAGCGCTCGATTGTGAATACGCTGGGCGAATGGGTCGCCAAGCAAGGGCTTCGGCAGTTTAGACTAGCTGAAACCGAGAAGTACCCGCATGTTACGTTCTTTCTGAATGGCGGTAAGGAGACGCCCGAACTAGGCGAGGATCGCTTTATGCCGAGCTCGCCGAAAGTGGCGACATACGATCTACAGCCCGAAATGTCGGCCGCAGAGGTTACGGCGAAATTTATCGAAGCCATCGAAGGAGGGTATGACTTGATTGTTACAAATTATGCCAATCCCGATATGGTTGGTCATACAGGTGATTTGAATGCTGCGATCAAAGCGTGTGAAGCCGTCGATCAGGGGTTGGCGCAAGTCATTGCGGCTCTTGAAAAGGTCAAGGGAGCGATGATTATCACGGCCGATCACGGTAATTGCGAAGTCATGGTCGATCCTGTGACCGGCGGCCCGCACACGGCCCATACGCTCAATCCTGTTCCCGTGGCGCTGTTTGGCGGGCCTGAAGGTGCGAAATTGCGCCAAGGACGTTTGTCCGATCTTGCCCCGACCCTGCTTGAGCTGATGGGATTGCCGAAACCGCCGGAAATGACCGGGGAAAGCCTGCTGTCATGAAAATGGCTGCTCTGGCAGTGTGTCTGTTTTTAGCCTTGCCGGCACTGGCCCAGCCAGACGCCTCCAAGGCCGCTTTGGACGCAGCGCAGATGCTCGAACAGGCGTCCATCGCGTTATCCGAGGCCGAAAGCGCCCGGGACCGGGTCCATGCTCTTACGGAGACGATCCATGCCTATGAGGCCGGGTTGGGCGCGATGCGGGTGGGATTGCGCCAAGCGGCAACCCGCGAGGCGCAATTGAGTGCCGAATTGAGGGCGCGCGAAAAGGAAATCCGGCGATTGCTTGGTGTTCTGCAAACCATTGAAACGACCGAACCACCCGTCTTGATGTTACATCCGTCCGGCCCGTTGGGGGCGGCCCGTGCAGGTATTATACTGTCCGAGGTCACCCCTGGCCTGAACGCCAGCGCGCAGGAACTGGCGCAGGACCTGAATGAAGTGCAGACATTGCGTGTCTTGCAGAAAAAGGCCTCGGAAACTTTGACAGAGGGTCTAACGGGCGTTCAGGAGGCCCGTACCCGTCTGAGCGAGGCAATCGCCGACCGCACGGATTTGCCCCGCCGTTTCGTGGAAGACCCGGTGCGTACGGCCATTTTGATCTCGTCGACCGAAACACTGGATGGCTTTGCAAGTGGTCTGTCCGAGATCTCGGAGGGAGAGATCCTCGACAGCAATGCCAGTGTCTTGGACAGGAAAGGCCGGATATCAATGCCGGTACAGGGAATCTTGCTGCACAAGGCCGGTGAAACGGACGCCGCCGGTGTCACGCGCCCCGGCCTGATTGTGGGTACACGCCCGCGCGCCTTGGTCACCTCGCCCACCGCGGCGACAATTCGCTATCGCGGGCCGCTGCTGGACCTGGGGAACCTAATCATCCTTGAGCCTCAATCGGGTCTTTTGTTCGTATTTTCCGGTTTGCAGGAGGTCTATGGCCAGCCAGGTCAGGTGATCCCGGAGGGCACACCGGTTGGCCTGATGCCCGGTGAAATGCCGGAAATCGGCGCAATTTTGTCAACAAGCAGTGATGGCACTGGAACTGACCGCTCAGAAACGCTCTATATAGAGGTAAGAGAAGATAATCGCCCCGTGGACCCGGAATCGTGGTTTCGGACCGACAAGGATGGATAAACGCGTATGAAGAAATTTGTGGTGGCCGGTCTGGCTGGAACTGTGGCAGGTATTCTTGCAACAACTCAGATCGCAGGACCCCTGCTGGCGCAGGAGGCCGAGAACAAGGCAAGCGTCTATGAACAGCTGGATTTGTTCGGCGACATTTTTGAACGTATCCGTGCACAGTATGTCGAAGAGGTTGAGCCCGAAGAACTGATCGAGGCGGCGATTGACGGCATGTTGACATCACTTGATCCGCATTCGAGTTATCTTTCTCCTGACGATGCCGAACAAATGCGCGTGCAGACCCGGGGCGAGTTTGGTGGGTTGGGTATCGAAGTCACGCAGGAAGAAGGCTTTGTAAAAGTCGTCTCACCCATTGACGATACCCCCGCCGACGCAGCCGGAATCGAAGCCGGGGATTTCATTACCCATGTGGACGGTGAAAGCATTCTGGGCCTGACGCTGGACAAAGCGGTTGACCTGATGCGCGGCCCGGTCGGGTCCGAAATTATCATCACCGTCGTACGTGAGGGTGAACCTGATCCCTTCGACGTCACTATTATCCGTGACACAATCAAGTTGACCGCTGTGCGCGCACGGACCGAAGGCACCAGTGTCGTGCTGCGTGTAACCACGTTCAACGACCAGACCTTCCCGAACCTGAAAGAAGGCTTGCAGGAGCAGATTGCCGAAGCAGGTGGCATCGACAAGGTGAACGGCTTTGTTCTGGACCTGCGCAACAACCCAGGCGGCCTGTTGACTCAGGCGATCAAAGTGTCGGACGCGTTCCTGAACGAAGGCGAAATCGTTTCTACGCGCGGCCGCGATCCGAACGAAGGTGAGCGGTTCAATGCAACCCCCGGGGATCTGGCCGAAGGCAAGCCGATTGTGGTGCTGATCAATGGCGGCTCGGCCTCGGCGTCCGAGATTGTGGCCGGTGCGTTGCAGGATCATCGCCGCGCTATCGTCGTTGGCACCAAGAGCTTTGGTAAAGGATCCGTGCAGACGGTCATGCCACTGCGCGGTGACGGTGCCATGCGCCTGACCACATCGCGCTATTACACGCCATCAGGACGCTCGATCCAGGCCCTTGGCGTCAGTCCAGACATCATTGTTGAGCAGCCTCGCCCGGCACCTGCACAAGAAGAGGATGAGAGTAATGTGCGGACCCGGTCCGAAGCTGACCTGCGCGGCAGCCTGAACAATGACAGCCTGAGCGAGGATGAAGTTCGCCAGATTGAGGAAGATCGCGCTAGGGCCGAAGCCACGGCCGAGCTGCGGAAAGAGGATTATCAACTAGCATATGCCATAGACATCCTTAAAGGCTTGTCAGCGTTCACCCCGCACGGGCCGTCCCAATAACCAAACCAATGGGCCGCGTACAACGCGGCCCTTTTCTTTCTGGCTCGCGGGATATTATTTCATCATCCAGCAGCTCAATACGCAGGCACCGCGCTTAGTGCACATAACTGAATGGATCATCGGACTTCGCAAGCGTTTCAGCCGTCTCCTCGGCTTACCCGTCGGAAAGCGCGTTTCAGCATATCCAGCTCAGCGCGCAAAAGATCCACTTCAGCCCTGAGATCATCGGCGGCTGGTTCACCTGCAATAATGGAGAAACTCCCAAGTTTCTCAACGCCGTCTGCGTCGACTATGACGAAGCTGTGCACGCCTTCGGACAGGGCTGTCACGGGTACCGGAACATTCAGGTCCCATCCGTTGTCTGCGGGCGAAAGCTCAACTCCCTCCAGTGCTTTCCCCAGATATCGAACCTCCAATCCCGGTTGCCGCTCGGCCTCAACATAACCGTGCCAAATACCGTTTTCGAACCGAATGAAGGTCAGGGATGTTTGTGTCATCTTTGATCGTCTCACAAGTCGGCGCGATGGAAACGGCAAAACGTAAGGTCTCGTACACTCATACGGTTCATTTCCGGTTTTTCGAAAATTAGATCCAGCCAGATCTTTTCGATCCTGCGTTCATTCAGGGGCAGGTGAGCCAAGTCAAACTCAACTGCGTTCACGGCGTCAGAAGGGTTCAGTTGCCGCAAAACCTGCTCCATATTGGGTCCGTGCTGAACATTGAGACGTGCGAACACACCCGATGGTTTTTCGCAGTCAATCAGGGTTTCTAACCGGATCAGATGCTCGCGTGTCAGGTCGCGGGCGGCCTCACGCGGCAAGTCGATCGATACCGACAGGAACGAACCCTCGAAACCAAAGACCTCGACCTCCAGACTGAACGGAGCCAGATCACTTGCCCCCCGGTTGCGGATTTGCCGCACGACGATTTCGGTCAATGGGCAGTCGTGAAACAAGCTGACCTGATCGTCCATAACCGTTCTACGGGGAACAGAGGCCATGCCGGATTGCAACAACGGCGCGCGCCAAAGTCCGGGCCGCCAGCTCCAGTCGGTGCCGACAGGCCGGTGAAACTGAGTTGATCCTATTTTCGGACGGAGCAGGCGCGCATCCGCCAGTTGGATCAGGCGATCCAGTTGCCCACGCAGACTGCGTGCCTGATCGCGTTTCAATCGCAACTCGGCTTGCGCCGAATCTGGCGCCTGCCGCACAGCCCGGCTCCAGCGGCCGAGCGTCCGGCGATGAATATAGCGATCCAGAATCCTGCGCATGGTCTCTTCGTCCGATAATGTCCTTCTTTAGTCAAAGAAATGAGTAGGAATAAACCCGCAATCACAAAAACACTACTTGAGCGCTACGTTTTCAGGTTGGTGGGTAAGCGTAAAAAAGATAGGTGCCGGATTGGGGGGCTGATGCCGTCAATTCTTGCAATACGTCGGGTCAGTGCTTACCGTCTGTTTCCTAAAAATGGGTTACCCCAGAACAGCCAAACATCAGTTCAGCTATCGATAAGGCCAGGCTATGGAGCCCACATTATTTTCTTTTATTTGGAAGTATTCGAAAAAACAGCAACTTGTCCTGTTGCTGCTAACGGTCCTGTCCTTCCCTTTTCTATATGCATCGCTGGAGCTGCCTAAACAAATCATCAATGACGCTATTGGTGCGCCGGGCGACACGGTGACAGTCTGGGGCATCACAGTGTCTCAAGTTCAGTATCTGATGATACTGTGCTTTCTATTTCTGGCCACTGTGATCGCCAGTGGTTTGATGAAGATGCGCATCAATACGATGAAAGGCATCTTGTCCGAACGTATGCTGCGCCGTCTTCGCTATACCCTGATTCAACGCTCGATGCGGTTCCCAAAGTCCTATTTCGCGACCACCAGCCAAGGAGAGCTGGTCTCGATGATCACATCCGAGGCCGAGCCGATGGGCGGCTTGATGGGGGATGCGATTGCGCAACCGGTGTTTCAGTTCGGCCAAATGATGACAATCGTCACCTTTCTGTTCATGCAAAGCCTCTGGTTTGGTCTGGCAAGCATCGCGCTGATCCCGCTTCAGGCCTGGTTGATCCCCAAGTTGCAACGCCAGATCAATTTGCTGAACAAGGACCGTATTCAGGAGGTTCGGCGCCTGAGCTCGGAAATCGGGGAAAGCGCGGCGGGCATCAGCGACCTGCGCACGAATGGCGGCTGGCGGTATCGTCTGGCACAGTTCAGCCATAGGCTGGGAACCTTGTTCGAGATCCGGTTCAAGATCTACAAAAAGAAATTCTTTATGAAGTT
>NZ_JBXWSL010000105.1:0-6295 GCF_059613425.1 Ruegeria sp. BHSA123
GCGACGCTTGCTTCACCGCAAATCCGCCGCATAATCAACCCAACCAGATGAGCCAAATCCTCTCTTAGTTCAGGCGGCAATCTGTCCCAATATCCCTGACGACGGACAAGTAAACGACCTCCCTCCCAAAGATCGCGGTTTAGCAATGGTGTTCCAAAACTATGCGCTGTATCCGCATATGACGGTCTTCGAAAACCTTGCCTTTGCGCTTAAAGTTCAAGGCTTACCAAAAGCCGAGATTCAACGTCGGGTCGCAAAGGTTTCCGAGATTGTGCAACTTGGTGAGTATCTCGAAAGGAAGCCTGCTCAACTATCAGGTGGCCAACGGCAACGTGTTGCAATGGCCCGCGCTATGGTGCGCGACACAGGTTTGTTCCTGTTTGACGAACCTCTTTCAAATCTGGATGCTAAGCTTCGCGGCCAGATGCGCGTGGAGATCCGGAAACTGCATGACGAGTTGGGTGCAACGTCTATTTACGTGACCCATGATCAAACAGAAGCCATGACTCTCGCAGATCGCATTGTGGTGTTGGATAAAGGAAACGTCGAACAAGTCGGCACTCCACATGAATTGTATGAGAATCCCAAAACCCGCTTTGTGGCCGGATTTCTTGGTTCGCCTTCCATGAACTTCGTGAACAAGGGCCTCAACGACCTCAAAAAGGAAGAATCTTATGGAATTCGACCAGAGAACATCAAATTGGCCGCAAAGAAGGAAGATGATTTACGCCTCAACGCCAGACTTGACTTGATTGAGTATCTCGGCTCCTGTGCATTGTGTTACTGTAACTTCTCAGGTCAAACCATAATTGCTCAGCTGCAGCCTCACGAAGTATCCACCCTCCAATCCGGACAAGATATTGATTTATTTGTAGAACGAAACGCTGCAATTAAATTTAATGGGAATACTCGTTTAGCTCTTTAGGCTGACGCAATTCGATCAACATCCAACTCTGGTTACAGTATTTTGTCGCGGCCGAGAAAATATCGAGAAGGAAATGATTTGGGATATTCGATCTGGTTGGAATTTAATGAACAATGCAAAAAGCGGTTGCAAGACAAGATCAAGGATTTTTCTGGAAAATACTGCTGCCCAATTTTTCAACCGCATCTTACCTTGCTTGGCGACATTGAACTTGAACTCAATGAAGTTAGAGAATTGGCGAGTGCATTCAGAAATTGTTCGAGTTCGCCGACTGTCGATGTTTGCGACGTCGGGTTTTCAGAATACTATTTCATGGCGTTGTATCTGTCGGTTTCAATCCCAGATGATCTCGAATCTAAACGAAGAATTTCGGCCAATCGTGTGAACCCCAGTTCCTACAAATTGGATGCCCCACATGTTAGTTTGGCATACGGAAACTTAAACCAAAGTCAGTTGCTCGCAGAACGTGACGCGTTAGAAATTGAGTTTCTTGGGGAAGAGTTGTCCCTCGGCGGGATCAGCATCGTACACTCTTCAAAAACGGTGCCAGTCGAACAATGGCGTTCGATTGAGACAATTGCTCTGTCTCATTAGTTCATTTCCATTTCGGATTGCCAGGGTCATCTGCACCTGAGTCAGTACGGCTTTGTTGCAAACTTTTGGCTAGGAGGTCTTCGTGTTAGGGTCAGGACCCATTGATTTCCGCTTTTCGGCGTGATTCACGGTTCGAAAACTGAGCGGTGAACATGTCTGATCTCTTCTGGCTGACGGATGCGCAGATGGCGCGTCTGGAGCTCTTCTTCCCGAAGTCCAACGGCAAGCCGCGCGTCGATGAAAGGCGTGTGTTGAGCGGTATTACCTTCATTAATCGCAATGGCATTGCCAAGTTGTTCGGCGAGATTGTGGAGGCTAGATGTTGCGGGAAGATTGCTGCGTCCTCAATGCCGCGCCCGAAAGGCTTTCGTTACCCTCGCGAGATCATCGCTTATGCCGTGTGGGCGTATCACCGGTTTGCACTGAGCACTGCGGATATGGAAGATATTCTTGCCGAGAACGGCGTTCTGGTCAGCCGTAAGACCGTCCGGCTGTGGGTCTATCGGTTTGGCGGGCATTTCACCGCTTGCATCCGGCGCGATCGGCCGCGTCCGAACGACAAATGGCATCTGGACGAGGTCGTGATCCCGATCAACGGCGTGAAACACTGGCTTTGGCGCGCCGTAGACGCCAATGGAGACGCGCTCGACATCCCTGTTCAAACGCGCCGAAATGCCAACAACCAGATCAACACCATCTTTCGCCCCCGCCGCTATCAACTTTCCGCCGTCTCGTATCGTCACGCGAGGGCCGACGCAATCGACCTTTGCAACGGCTATGCGGCCGAAATGACCACGTGACAGGCCGAAGCCTCACCCCTCTCATTCACACAAACAACTTGGCAATCCCTGGCGAAGTTCAGTTAGAGCATCGACAACTCGGCCAGCGCCGGAAGATGCGATTGCAGATAGATGGCGGTGCGACAAGGATCAACGCTCACGGCTAAATAATCCGGCCCGACCTCCATCACGCTGCGCCGCGCCTTCTGCGGTCATGGGTGTTGTCGGTCAGGGCTTGGGTATCCGCCAACAGCAGAAACTGTTCATGGCTGTCCTTATAGCGTAGCCAGCTTGCAAGCGAACCAGCATAATGCCGGATGTGAAGCGGCCCCATAGTGCGGTCACCTGTCAAAATGGTTGGTCTATTCATTTGCGTCTTCTCATGAAACGGGAAGCGGCGCATCGGGAAGCTCGGAAAACAAAAAAGGCCGCCCATGCGGCGGCCTCGGAATACACTTGGTCATCCGGCAACCCTGTCAGGAAACCAGCCACCAAGTCATTGCGATGATCGTAGTGTTTTCCAGGGAACACTGACTATCGTCTGCGAAAGGGCTCAAGGCTGGACTCGGGTGCGGCGCAGCACGTTCGCGATCGGGGTCGCTATACGAGGCAGGGACGACCCACAAGAGACCTTCGGCACCCCGCTGGTATTCTGCGGTCGCTAGCCCGCATTCCGGTCATTCGCCGCAAGTACAAATTTTATCGCTGCTCGAACTCATACTCCGCGGACAAGCACGCATTCGCTGCTGATGCGAATGGCGGCTTTGGGAAAAAACGGGCCGAAAGGTATTTGTTCGCTACAGGGTTGTGACGTTTGAGATTGTTTCTTATTGCCTTATTGGACAGCTTTAGAAGTTCGATCCTGTCTTGGTGAGCATCCGAATTTGCGGACATATTCTCTCGAGAACTGAGCCGAGCTTTGGTATCCTACCCCGTAGGCAACCTCAGAGACCTTTGCGCCGGTGGTTTGAAGTTCATTACGGGCATGAAGCAAACGCAGATCTTTCTGGTATTGCAGCGGCGAGGTTCCCGTGACTGCTTTGAACTGTTCGAAGAAGGCCGAACTGCTCATCCCCAAACGAGCGGCAAGCTCTCTCACGGTAAGGGGTTTGCCCAGATCTGATCGGATCTCGTTCGTCGCCGCAAAAATCCGGCTAGCCGTGTTCTCGTGCCACACCAGTTTTCGAAGCGTGCCACCATGTTGCCCGATCAGCAGGCGGGCGTGGATTTCCCGCGCCGTGATCGGCGCCAGCAAGTGTCGTTCCTCTTCGGTTTCGCACTGGCGAAAATATCGCAACAAGGCGTCTCGCATGTCATCACCAGTGGGTGCGAGGCAAATCGAAAACGGATCCGACACACGGTGGGTGGTTGACTGCGGCAAGGCCGGAGCTAAGGCGCGAAGGTGATCCAGATCAAGGGGGAATACGAGCGCGACATAGGGAAGATCGGGCGTGGCCTCGGTGATCCTTGAAACAACGGGCAGCGCGTTGCTGACGATCAGCGACTGCCCGGCCCGCACGGTAAGCGTTCTGGAGCTGGTCCCAACCTCCTTTACACCTTGCAGGACCGCGCACAACAGCGGGCGGTAGACATTTGCGTCATGTTGGGTGATCGCCGGATGGGTGAGAAATACCGTCCCACCGTCCTTATGTGTCAACACACCGTGCGTGACGCCTGAGTGATCAAGTTGAGCGAGAACATAGTCCAATAACGCCCGAGGTCCCATGAATGCCTCCTGTGGGTCGACCCATCTTTACCACGGGAGCAATGCAAACACTTACCCAAAACTTCAGATTGTGGAGGATTGTGCAAGAAAACTGGAGAATATTGAAAGATTCATCCTGCCTTGGTGATTATCGTGACTATAGGAAGTGAGGGATTTGAGATATGAAAACGATTCTTATCACCGGGGCCTCGTCGGGAATTGGCGCAGCGACGGCCCGGCATTTCCAAGCAAACGGTTGGAATGTCATCGCCACGATGCGCAACCCCACGGATGGCCCCGAGCTCGGCGCGTTAGAAAACGTACATCTGGCCCAACTGGATGTGACGGATTCGGGTTCAATTACAACGGCCGTAGGCGAAGGCATCGAACGGTTCGGGCAGATAGATGTTTTGCTGAACAATGCGGGCTATGGCGCCTACGGTGCGTTAGAGGCCTTTTCGATGGATCGCATTCGGCGTCAGTTTGATACCAACGTGATTGGGTTGATGGAAGTGACCAAGGCTATTCTGCCCCATTTCCGTCAGAACCAGTCGGGCACGGTTATCAATATCTCGTCCATTGGTGGGCAGATCACATTTCCACTTGGCGCGCTTTATCACGGCACAAAGTTTGCAGTTGAGGGGCTTTCGGAGTCACTACACTACGAGCTGGAGCCCCTTGGCATTCGGGTCCGAATTGTCCAACCGGGCATGATAAGAACCAACTTTGGAGGCAGTTCTTTCGATTTCGCCATGGATGAGAAGCTGCCGGACTACGCGCCAATGGCTGAAGCCATGGGGCGCCTGTTTGGCAAGCTGGCCGCGAACCCTTCTGCGCCTGAAACTGTCGCAAAGGTCATTTGGGATGCGGCCAACGAGACCGGAAACCGCCTGCGCTTTCGCGCAGGGCCTGATGCTGAAGAGCTGCTCGTTGCGCGTAAGCAACAAGATGACGAGACGTTCATCGGTGGTCTCAAGGAAAAGATGGCACCCTGAAGGGCCACTCAGTCGTTCACAGAAAGAGCTGATGATCCATGTACAGCGAAGCAATTGAAAAAGGCGGCTTGGCCGTTGTAACCGGGGCGGCAAACGGCGTGGGCAAAGCCGCAGCCCAACGCTTTGTACAAGACGGTCTGGGGGTTGTGCTGGTCGACCTGGCGGGTGAGGCATTAGACAGAGCCGAGGCGGAATTGCGCGATCTGGCCGGCTCGTCCGCAACTGTTCAGGCAATTCCGACTGATGTCACCGACACCACCGCCGTGAATGCCTTGGCGGATCAAGCTTTTGCGCTCGGCGAGATAGCTGTCCTAATGAACAATGCCGGTATCGCGCTGCCGACCAACAGTTGGGAAAACGCGGAGAATTGGCGCAAAGTGCTAGAGGTCAATCTTTTTGGGGTCATGAATGGCGTGCATGCTTTCCTGCCGCGCATGTTCAAAGCGGCGCGCCCCGCTGTGGTAATCAACACGGGGTCAAAACAGGGCATCACCACACCACCCGGAAACCCCGCCTACAATACCAGCAAAGCCGCCGTGAAGGTCATGACTGAAATGCTGGCGCACGAATTGCGACAGGCCGAGACGGAAATTACCACTCACCTTTTCGTACCGGGGTTCACCTATACCGGCATGATTCAGAAATTCATGCCGGAAAAACCTGCTGCCGCCTGGACAAGCGAAGAGACAATCGACTACCTGCTGAAGCGCATGTCGGCCGGAGATTTCTACATTCTCTGCCCGGACAACGATGTGTCCGAAGAGCGCGACAGCAAACGCGTTGAATGGGCTGCCGGTGACATAATCAACAATCGCCCGGCTCTTTCACGCTGGCATCCCGACTATGCTGATGCCTTTGCGGCGCACGAGGCCTCGGAAAAGTCGCACAAAACGAAAGGTCGTGGATAGAGCAAGTGAAACTGTTACCCAAGCAACAAAGCTCACACCTCGTCTATAAACCTAGGGTCAGGATTCATAACCAGTAGATGACGACGGCTGCGAGCGCGATGGCCGAGAGGAAGACCTTGGGACACCTGTCGTAGCGGGTTGCCACGCGTCTCCAGTCTTTGAGCCTGCCGAACATGATCTCAATGCGGTTGCGCCGTTTGTATCGGCGCTTGTCGTATTTCACGGTCTTCTTGCGCTGTTTTCGTCCAGGGATGCAGGCGCGTATCCCTTTGTCTTTAAACGCATCTCTGAACCAGTCGGCGTCGTAGCCTCGGTCTCCGAGCAGCTATTCGACCTTTGGCAAACCGCCCAGCAATGCCCGTGCGCCGATATAGTCACTGACCTGTCCG
>NZ_JBXWSL010000106.1:0-6110 GCF_059613425.1 Ruegeria sp. BHSA123
CGGTTCCTGCAGGAGCGGTCGTCCAGGTCCTTAAGCGGACTTCGCCACGCGGTCCCGTCGTCTCGAATGGCTTCTAAGTGCGGCTTTGCGGACATCTGACCAAACCGCTCAAATGTCTCAGAAGAGCCCTTCTCAGACCTTGATGCAAAGCGCAGCAATCTGCGCTAATAGCCGATTCCGGACGCTCTCAGCAAGCGTGAGCCGGTCATGCACTAGGTCTCACGGAATTGACATTAACTAAACGGGCAAAGCGCCGTTTGTGCTGTTGCACACCATTGCACGATAAAGACCAAAGGGCTGGTTAGATAAGGACAGACCTCGTGTTTCGGTATTCAAGGGGCGTAATGCCGAATTGTTTCCGGAATGCGCGGGAAAAGTGACTTGCGGTCGAGTAGTCAAGGTATAGGGCGATGGCCGTTACAGTGGCTGATGTTTGAGTCAACAGTTCGCTTGCCTTGCGCATTCTAGCCGCGGTGTAGATAGATCGAAAATTGGTACCAGATCTGTCAATTCTCCGTTGGAGACTTCTTTTACTTTTGCCCGTGGCACGCGCAATGTCATCCAAGTCGATATTCTGTTCTCCCAATCTTTGCAGAATAAGCTGTTCCAAGTACTGAACGAAATCTTCAGGCGGACCTCCCCTGCAAGCCCGAACGACGTCCCCAATTGTCGTATACATTTCTGAAATGGTCGGATTGCACGCCGTCAGATCGGAATTCGGTATCTCAAAGTAAATGCAGTCTCTGTCAGTGCGAACTTTGGTCCTGACGCGAGCTTCAATTCGAGCTTCGCAACTGACATCTTTCAGGTCGAGGCCGATGGACAAAGGACGATATGTTGGCCCTAGAAAATGGCGTGGCACACTCAGAAGTGAGCCCAAGGCGGCAAGAGCTGACTGGCGATAACCAGCGTTTCGTCTCTCAGCGAAAGTATACCTGAAAAAGGTCGAACCTGAGTCTTGCCTTACCTCAAGCGTGTCCCTGTTGGCGTGCAGATGAATAATCCGTACTGCCCTTTCCAGAGCATTTCCAAGATTGGAAGCTTCCAAAACATAATCACCCCAAGCGCCGTACTCCGTCACGGAAAGATGCTCCGAAAGATACAATCCAAACAGATCGTCACCAGCGCTTCGCGCCGCAGTGTCCAGAAATCGGTTCAAGGCCGTTTCGGGAATGTAGAAACCGACTTTGTCTGAGATGTCGAGAGGCAAGCCAGCCTCCGCCAGACACCGCTCCAACGTACGGTCGCCGAGAGCTTTAGTGATCAGTGTCGGAACACTTCCAAGTGCTTCGGCGACGGTAACGGAAGGCGAATAAGTCATTGGCGTAAGTTTCCAAAGTTCTTTCAATTGTTGGCGCAAAATGGTTCAGCAATCAACGATCGCGTGGTTTAGCCTCCTGTAAGAACAATCGCCGACAGTATCAGGGGGGCATTGTGTACACAGTGCGCACGTTGATTTTGCTTATATTTTGCAGCTTGGGAACCGTGGCGTTCGCACAGGACAAACCCAACATCGTTTTGATCAATCTAGATAACTTCGGTTGGGGGGAACCGGGCTTCAACGGCGGCGGAATAATCCGCGGAGCAGCAACGCCAGCCATGGACGCACTTGCTGCAGAGGGTATGCGCCTGACAAACTTCAATGTTGAAGCGCAGTGTACGCCATCACGCGCTGCACTTATGACAGGACGGTACGGTATACGTTCCGGCAATCACACCATTCCGGTTGCGGGTGGTGTTTACGGGATGACGCAATGGGAAATCACCATGGCGGAGATGCTCAAAAATGCTGGCTACAATACAGCAATGTACGGCAAATGGCACCTCGGTTGGTCAGAAGGGCGATATCCCACAAATCAAGGTTTTGACGAATTCTACGGCGTCGAAAGCACTGATCAGACCGTGTGGACCTCGCAAGGCAGATGGCAGGCGCTTGGCTTGGAGCCGCCTCATGTCATGCAAGGTGTGGCCGGACAGGAAGCCACAATTGCTCGCGACTACGACTTGGAATATCGGGCACAGATCGATGGCGACCTGACGGACAAAGCGGTTGATTACATCCATCGCAAGAGTGGTGATGACTCACCTTTCTTTGTTTATTTCGCCCTGACGGCGACCCATACGCCGGTTATCCCGCATCCCGATTTTGAGGGCTCGACGGGCAAAGGGTTATGGGCCGACCTCCTCCACCAGACCGACAGCTACGTCGGTCGGTTGACAGCCGCTTTGGATGAGGCCGGCATCGCCGAGAATACAATTGTAATTTTCACTGCCGACAACGGCCCCGAAGCAATGAACGTCGGAAGCAATGACATCGCGCCAATGCCACATGCTCAAGGCACGCCGGGTCCGTGGCAGGGCACTTTGTTCACGCCATTTGAAGGCAGCCTCCGTGTTCCGTTCGCGATCCGTTGGCCGGGGAAAATTCCGGCAGGAGCGGTCAGCAACGAGATTGTTCACCAAATGGATCTTTACCCAACTCTCGCAGAAATTGCCGGTGGCCAAGTACCAAACGACCGTGCGTTTGACGGCGTGGATCAGTCGGCGTTCTTGTTGGGTGAACAGGAAGACTCCAATCGCGATCATGTCATCGTTTACATGGGTGAGGAAATCTACGGTGTGAAGTGGACAGACTGGAAGGTCTTGTTCAAAGAGAACGACACCGTTTATTCCGATACCAAGTCGTATTCAACGCCGCGCCTCTATGATCTAATCAACGATCCCGGCGAACGAAAAGACGTACTGCTGGTCTATACATGGGTCGCTGAAAAAGCCCTACCATTCCTTGGCCAGCACTTGGCGACATTCAAGGAGTACCCGCCCATACCGCCAGGAACACCTGATCCGTATCTACCGCCGCAGTGATATTTGTGACGGTCGATACTTTCATGAACCGCAAAAATCTATTGTCGTTGCTAAGCGCAGGTAAGAATTAAGGAGAAGAAACGATGAAACTTCGTGCCGTTTCAATAGCTTTTATATCTGTAGGGGTGCTTGGGACTAGCGCCGTTGCGCAGGAAGCTGCGCAAGGCGGGCAGGTCGGCGAAATGACGATTTCCTCAGAAGACATGCCGGGATTGGCACCAGACGAATTCTCGCCGTACGCTGGCAGGAACTTTCCGACTAGACCGCTCTGGGGCGATACGCATCTTCACACGTCGAACTCGCTGGATGCGCGAGCGTTCGGTGTCGTTTTGACACCGGCGGACGCTTACCGCTTTGCTCGGGGCGATGAAGTGACCACGTCACATGGTTTGCGCGTGAAGCTCTCACGACCGCTCGACTGGCTTGTCGTTGCAGATCATTCTGATGCCATGGGAGCAATGAATGAGATTGTCGCTGGCAATGCGACGCTGATGCGCGACCCTACGCTCCGGGATTGGAACGACCGTATTAACCAGGGCGGAAACGTCGCTCTCGCCGCGACGATGGAAGTAATTGAGACATTCGCCGGGATTACGGGAGAGTCGCTTCCCGAAGCGATTGCCGATCGTCGTTTTGTCCAGTCGGTCTGGGACGACTTCACTTCAACCGCTGACGCATTCGATGATCCCGGAACCTTCACGGCCTTTATCGGCTATGAATGGACGTCGACTGAGGCCGGCAACAACCTGCACCGCAACGTCATATATCGCGACGATGCGAGCCGTGCGCGCCAGATGCTGCCATTCACCACTGCGGAAACATTCAACCCGGAAGACCTTTGGGACTGGATGGAGCGCTACGAAGACGAAACCGGGGGACGGATCCTTGCGCTGGCCCATAATGGAAACGTTTCGAATGGTCTGATGTTCCCTGTCGAGACCAACCCCAAAACGGGCGAACCGCTCACGGGTGATTATGTCGAGCGCCGAGCAAAATGGGAGCCGTTGTACGAGATCACGCAGATCAAAGGCGATGGAGAGACGCATCCGTTCCTGAGCCCGAATGACGAGTTCGCGGACTACGAGACCTGGGACAAGGCCAATCTGGGGCCTACGCCGAAAGAGGATTGGATGCTTCAGTACGAGTATGCGCGGGAAGCGCTGAAAAACGGGCTAAAGCTCGAAGACCAGCTTGGCACAAACCCCTATAAATTCGGCGTGGTCGGATCAACCGACAGCCACACTGCGCTCGCGACGGCGCAGGAGGACAATTTCTTCGGCAAGCATTCCGGGGTCGAGCCGGAGCCTGGCCGTTGGAACCACCTCGTCGGCGACTTCGAAGGTCTTACCGTCCTGGGATGGGAAATGGCCGCGTCCGGCTTGGCTGCGGTCTGGGCCGAGGACAATACCCGCGCAGCAATCTTTGACGCCATGGAACGCAAAGAGGTTTATGGGACCACGGGAAGCCGTATCGGGGTTCGTTTCTTCGGAGGATGGGAGTTTGTCGACGCGGACGCCCGGTCGCGTTTACCGGCGGACATTGGCTACGAGAAGGGTGTTCCAATGGGGGGCGATCTGCCGGATGCGCCGGAAGGTGCCGAGGCACCGACCTTTCTGGTCGCCGCGCTCAAGGATCCGTTTTCGGGCAATCTCGACCGCATCCAGATCGTCAAAGGCTGGCTGAATGCAGCGGGCGAAACTGAAGAAAAGGTTTTCGATGTGGCGTGGTCGGATGATCGCGAACCGGGACCGGATGGCACGCTGCCGCCCGTCGGAAACACGGTCGACGTTACCACCGCAACTTTCACCAATTCAATCGGCGCACCTGAATTGATCACCGTCTGGAGCGATCCGGAGTTCGATCCGTCTTTGCGAGCATTTTATTACGCAAGAGTTCTGGAAATTCCGACACCGCGTTGGACGGTCTATGACGCTGTTCGTTTTGGAGACGAAATGTCAGACGACGTGCCAACCTCAACGCAGGAGCGCGCGTACACGTCACCGATCTGGTACACGCCGGGTGAATGACAAAGACTTCCTGGAGCGATCACATCCGGTTCTCTGCAAAGCTCGGATCGGTCTTGAAAGCCGGTCCGTGCATGATAGCCGCGATGTCCGCAAGCACATGTGCTAGTGCAGACGAAGGTGGCGTAAGCTTCTGGTTACCGGGGCAGTACGCGAGCTTTGCGGCAATCCCGCCTCAGACGGGATTTTCGGTGCCCCTCGTTACCTATGCTTATTCTGGTGATGTTTCCGGCGGACAGGAACTTGAACTGGGTGGTGAAATCCGGTTGGGCGTAGACGCACGGTATCTTGGACAGTTCGTCATTCCGAGCTATAGCCCCGAAACCACGGTTCTGGGCGGTCAAATCGCCTTTTCGCTTGCGACCATCTTCGCATCCAGTGATGTGGACGCGGATGTGACACTCGGACCAGTCTCCGGGGGCGCATCGAAAAAGGTAACCGGGTTCGGCGATCTTTACCTCACGGTCCAACTGTTCTGGAACAAGGGCAAGGACAACTGGATGGTCTATGCGACGGGCGCAATACCTGTCGGAGACTACGATGCAGACCGTCTTGCGAACATCGGCATCGGTCATGCTGCGATCGACGTTGGAGGGGCATATACCTATTTCAATCCGGAAAGCGGATGGGAGGCGTCGGCCACGTTGGGTTTGACGTACAACTTCGAAAATTCAGACACGGATTACACCAATGGCGAGCCCATCCACCTGGACTGGGCAATGTCAAAGTTTGTCTCGGAGAACTGGCAATTGGGTGCGGTGGGTTTTGCATACAAGCAAATATCCAATGACCAGGGAGCGCCAGCGGCGCTCGGCGGATTCCGATCCGAGACCTATGGTGTCGGTCCTCAAATCGCATACAGTGGAGAGATCGGAGGACGGGCGGTCTACGCAAGCCTTCGAGCCTATAAAGAGTTCGAAACCAAAAACCGAACCGAAGGGGTCGGCGGCTTCTTCACGCTGTCGATATCCTTCTAGGTGGATCAATTATCCAATCGAGTACCAACAATATCGCACCAGAATTGATTTGTTAGGAGGAGAAAGCATGACACGGTCGAAGCGCACTGCCACTAGCGGAGCGATTGCACTACTCGCAACGACGATCCTAGCGACGGCAATGCCAGCCCATGCGCAGGAATGGACCCCAACTTCGGAACAGCTCGCCGATACCTATCCAGCGCCGGCCTATTCACCCTATGCTGGTCGAACTTTCCCGGAACGG
>NZ_JBXWSL010000107.1:0-5950 GCF_059613425.1 Ruegeria sp. BHSA123
AGCCCTCGTTTGCCCTGAAATTTGCGCCCAAATGGCCCTATCCGTCTCAGATGGCTTCCGCCGACCTCACAATCCATCCTGTCCATCAAAATGATGATCCCAAGCCAAAAAGGACACAAAAGTCAAAACCGATTGGACGCTCCGAGATCAACCAAGTTTCCACACACCCTCCGGACAATGCAGCCGTTTGATCTATCGCTATTGGGCGGCTCGAAACATCGGAAACAGGGGTGGGGCTTGGTCGGCTTTGATTAGACCCATCTCTTGAAAACCATAGCGCTTATACAGCGATAGATTTGTAGGGTTTGTCGACTCTAAGTAAGCAGGTCTTCCATCTTCGTCACAGCGTTTGAGGCAGCATTCAAGCAAGGCGGACCCCAACCCTTTTCCTTGGCGAAATGGATCGACCGCAATAAAAGCTAAATGCCAGCAGTCCTCATCCGGATGATAATTGTCCATCTGCCCAAAGGTTTCGAACAACGCATTATGCTTTTCTGGTGAGACCGTCTGCTCAAAACAGGCGACAAGCCGTTCTTCATCGGGGTAAATGCCTGGCGGAAGCCAAAGTGCGCCAGCGGTGAAATCATCGTTTCGAAACGCGCTGCCCTGTTCAAATGCCCGCCCTCCAAAGAAGTCCATTACTCGCGGGAAGTGGGTAAGGAAATCGGCAGGTTCAGGATACAGCCAACGCATGAATGGGTCCGCAGAAAATCCAAGAGCAAGTCCGCTTAACAAACTTTCTGCTTCACTTCGGGTTGATGATCTAAACATGGAATTACCTTTGGTCGTTCCACCTCGATTTTTAAGTTTTAGCATGAGGGCCGCAAACACTTGTTGTCAAATGCGCAATTTATTTTCCTGCTTAAGCAACGAAGGATGACTGCTCCGGGCTCGAACCTGACATTGAAGTGCCGGTGATCGTGGAGTCACTGGCACATGGTTGCCTTTCACTGCGCGGGATGTGTCGGCAGGTTCGGCATCGCCACCCAGCCCGGCAATTCATCCGGCACGACCGAGACATGCAGGCGTTCTGACTGATCCCGCCCGACCTTGCGGTGTTTGCGCAGCAGAAAGATCTTGCCCCAGCCGCGCCAGGTTCCAACCGATTGCGCATGGGCATCCGTCGGGAAACGGGTGCACCAGCCTTCGGGCATCGGCAGCCCGTGCATCTCGGCCTTGTCCAGCATCCAGATCAACGAGATATTGCTGAGCGGCCGGGCCTCTTCATAGCCGTTCAGCTGGCCGCCGATATCGCCGTGGGTGCCACGGAACCAGACCTGTTCCACATGACCTTTGAAATCGGGCTTGCATCGCCATAGAACCGGCTCGAACACCTCGCGCGTTTCGTCGAGGGCCAGCGCGTGATAGCCATGCAGAGTGGCAGGGCCCAGCTGGTGGTTGTGAAAGGCATGGCGATCCTCGGCCCAGCGCCACAGAAGCGGCAGGCGCAGGCCCAGCGCCTTGACCGTGTCCCAGACACCGACCATCTCGATCTTGACGTTGTCATGGCAGAACTTGCGGCGGAAATCGCGGGCGGCGGTGCCGCTGACATTACATTCATAGTGGCGGTAGGCTTGCAGGATATTCCGCTCGGTCGCGTGTTCGGCCTTGAGCAGGCCGATCATGTCGATCACTCCGGCCAGGCTGCGCACGCCGTAGGCTCCACGGGAATAACCGATGAAATAAATCCGGTCACCGGGCTTGTAGCGTGACGCCAGATAGCCATAGGCGCGGCGAATCTGGCGGTTGATGCCCCGGCCCATCATCACGTCCATGGTGGATTTCCAGCTTTCCCACTGCACGCCCGACTCGTAGAACACCGACACTTTGCTGCCCATTTCGCAGCACAGGCGATAGGTCTGACCGGCATGGGTTTCGAACCCCGGTTCGAGGGTGGACATGGTGCCATCTAGAATAATGACGTGGCTGATCGGCTCGCGGTGCCGCGTTTCGGCGGAGTGCTCGGACCGTAAGGGCCGCCCGAGCCATCCCAGAACCTTCCTACTCAGCCGCGACAGTTTCATGCGTCAGCAATTCCCAAACCTTATGAGGTGTGAAAGGCATATCCGCCTGCCGCACCCCGTGATCCCAGAGCGCATCCTGAACCGCGTTCGCCACAGCGGCCAGAGCGCCCACCGTGCCGGCCTCGCCGCATCCTTTCATCCCCATCGGGTTGGAAGTTGACGGCACCGGCGCCGAGGTAAACTTTATCATGGGTACGTCCACCGCGCGGGGCAAGGCGTAATCCATAAACGATGCCGTGAGCAGCTGTCCGTGATCATCATGCACCACATGTTCCGACAGCGCCTGCCCGATGCCCTGAACCACCCCGCCATGCACCTGCCCTTCGGCCAGCATCGGGTTGATAAGATTTCCGAAATCATCAACCACGGTGTAGCGGTCCACACGGGTTTCGCCGGTGAAGGAATCGATCACAACCTCGGCAACATGCGCGCCGTTAGGATAGCTGCGGGCATCCAGTTGCGCGCGGGACTCATGCGTCAGCAAGTCCAATCGCCCGTCAGCGCGGGCCATGGCCGCGGCTTCGGTCAGGGTCGGCGTCAGGTTCGAGCCCGGCGCGCGGAATGTTTCATGGTCAAATCGCACATCACTGTCCTCGACCCCCATCTTATCGGCCAGATAAGGCGTGAATGCGGCGATCATTTTGTCAATGGTGGCGAGGGTCGCGGTACTTTGCACCGTCACCGAGCGCGAGCCGCCCGTTCCGCCGCCATGGCCAAGCCGGTCGGTATCCCCCTGAATGACGGTGATCCTGGCCATCGGAACGCCGGTCTGATCGGACAGGAACTGGGCATAAACCGTCTCGTGCCCCTGCCCGTTCGATTGTGTGCCGACATAAAGGTTCACAGTGCCATCCTCGCAAAACTCGACCTTCGAGTTCTCGGAAGGGTCGCCCAAAATACTTTCGATATAGTAACAAAGACCCTGCCCCCGGATCAGACCGCGTTCGGCATCGGCGGCCTTGCGGGCCTCGAACCCGCTGGTCTGGCTGGCCGCACGGCGCAGGACCATGTCGAAATCTCCGACATCATAGGTTTCACCCGTGGCAGAGGTGTAGGGGAAATCGCCGGGCCTGATGAAGTTTTTGCGCCGCAACTCCCACGGGTCAACGCCCAGTTCGCGTGCCGCGCGGTCCATCACGCGTTCCAGCACATAGATCGCCTCGGGGCGTCCGGCACCGCGATAGGCGTCGACCTGTGTTGTCGTGGTATAGAACCCCTCGACCCGGAGATAGGTGGTCTGAACATCATAGACCCCCATCAGCACCTTGCTGAACAGGCTTGTCTGGATCGCCTGCGCGAAATGGCTGTTATAGGCACCAAGGTTGACTTTGCTGTGAACGCGGTAGGCGGTGATCCGGTGGTCGGCATCAAAGGCCAGCTCGGCCAGCGAGGTCAGATCGCGGCCGTGGTGATCGGACAGCATTGCCTCGGACCGGTCGGACATCCAGTGCACGGGCTGGCCCAGTTTCATCGCGGCCACGGCCACGCAGAAATATTCGGGATATGGCATCACCTTCATGCCAAACCCGCCCCCCACATCCGGGGTGGTGACACGGATCGCATCCGCATCGAGTTTCAGCTTTTGCGCCAGTTGTGCCTTCATCGCCCAGACACCCTGCCCGCCATAGGAAAAGTGCAGACGCCCGCCAGACCAGTCGGCCTGACAGCCCCGCGGCTCTAGCGAGCTGATGATGACGCGGTTGTCGTGCACGTTCAGCGAGACGGTATGGGCGGCGGCCTGAAAGGCGGCTTTGGTCGCGGCTTCATCACCCAAGCCCCAGTCAAACGCGCGATTGTCCGGCGCTTGCGGGTGCAGGGCCTCACCCCCCGCGTTCACGTCCAGCTTGGCAGCGCGTTCCCGGATATCTATCCAGATCAGCTCGACCGCGTCCTGCGCCTGCGCCAGCGTATCAGCGATGACAACGGCCACGGGTTCGCCCACAAAGCGCACCCGGTCCCTTGCCAGCATGTGCCGATCCGGCGCGGCAGAGCCGGTTCCGTCGCGGTTGGTCAAGGTTGCGGCATTCATCACTGTATCGATGCCCGAGGCTGCAAGATCGTCCAGTGTCATGACCAGCCGCACCCCGTCGGCATCCCGCGCAGCCTCAAGATCCAGCGCGGTGATATCGCCATGGGCCACAGGGCTGCGGAAGAAAGCGGCAAACAACGCATTGCCGGGCACGACATCGTCCATATAGCGCCCCTGCCCGGTCAGGAACCTCTGATCCTCGGTCCGTTTGACCGGCTGGCTTCTGCCGAATTTTTCCATGGGATGCTCCTGTCACTGCCTTGATGGCGACACTAGCCCTGCGTTCGCTTATGTCCAGCGCCTTGCATGAAAGCGTGTGGCAACACCGATGTCGTAAACAGGATTGCAGGAGCCGCAGAGGGATTCGTAGGCTGTTTGAAAATGCAGCCTGCCGGAGGTCCTCCATGCCCGAACCCATTTCCCTGTCACAGGGCCGTCTGGACGCCCCATCGATCGACGCGTATTGGCAAGACGGGTTTGCCTTTCCCATCACAGTCTTTTCGCCGGATGAGACCGCACAGTTTCGGGCCGAGCTGGAGCAGATCGAGAAGACATGGCGTGTGGCCGACCTTCCGCTGCCGCTGAACATGTACAAGCGCCTGAACGCCCATGTGGTGATGCCGCTGGTCGCCCGTATCGCACTGGACCCCAGAGTTCTGGACGTCGTCGAAGGAATACTGGGGCCGGACTTGCTGCTGTGGTCTGCGGAACTGTTCATCAAAGAGCCACGCACGACTCAGGTGGTGGGAATGCATCAGGACCTGACCTATTGGGGGATGGGCGAAACACCGGATCAGATGACCGCATGGATCGCATTGTCGCCTGCCACAATTGCAAGCGGCTGCATGGACTTTGTCAGGGGCAGCCACAAAAACCCGATCCTGCCCCATAACGACACGTTTTCAGACAACAACCTGCTGTCGCGCGGGCAGGAGGTGGCTGTCGATGTGGCAGACGAGGACAAAACGCATATCGAATTGCAGCCGGGTCAAATGTCGCTGCACCATGGCCTCACAATCCATGGCTCGGGACCCAATATGTCGGACGATCGGCGGATCGGGCTGGCGATCCGGTATCTGAACCCGAACGCGCAGCAAAAAGTGGCGGACCGCGATTACGCGGTCTTGGCGCGCGGCGAAGACCGGGTGGGCAATTTCATCCTCATCGAACCACCGACCGAATTGTTTTCGCCGCCAGCCTTGGCGCTTCATGCCCGCATTCGAGAGGATCAGGCCAAGGCGATGACACAAGGCGCGGCGCAAAGCACGCACCTGTACGGAAACGAGGCGACCGGCACGGGGTGACATCGGCAATCGTCGCCGCGCAGGGCCTTCCCCTTCCCGTCTCCATTCGCTATTGCAGGCGCTGACCCGAATTTGTTGACGCAGGACGCATCCCATGGCGATGGAAAAGACATTCAACGCGGCCGAGGCCGAGGCCCGTATCTATGAGGCCTGGGAACAGGCCGGAGCCTTCAAGGCAGGCGCGAACCGTTCGCGCGAGGAAAGCTTTTGCATCATGCTGCCACCGCCCAACGTGACCGGCGCGCTGCATGTGGGACATGCCTTTAACCATACACTGATGGATATTCTGATCCGCTGGCACCGGATGCGCGGGTTCGACACTCTGTGGCAACCTGGTCAGGACCACGCCGGCATCGCCACGCAGATGCAGGTTGAAAAGAAACTGATGGCCGAGGAGGGCAAGAAGCGCACCGACTACGCGCGTGAGGAGTTTCTGGCCAAGGTCTGGGATTGGAAGGGGCAATACGGCCGCAAGATTATCGAACAGATGACGCGGTTGGGGAATTCCTGCGACTGGTCGCGCAATGCCTTTACCATGGCGGGCGCGCCAGGTGACCCACGCACCGGGCACGAAAACTCACCCAACTTCCATG
>NZ_JBXWSL010000108.1:0-6030 GCF_059613425.1 Ruegeria sp. BHSA123
TGAGAGGTCCCAATCGTCAGACAGCCGCGCCCATTCCCAAATGCACAGGGGTCAGATCAATGCAAAACGCCTGCCACAGGCTCCAATGCCGCGCGAGCGGCTTCGTCCTTGCTGCGCTGAGAAGCCATTCGAGACGACGGGACCGCGTGGCGACGTCCGCTTTAGGGCCTGGACGACCGCTTCTCCCAGCACCTGCCATTCGGCACTGATGCCTCCGATGTCTCAGATGCGGACAAAACTGCCATCGGACATCAAGTGGTCAGTGAGCGCTCCCGGCCCAAAGCAGCCTTTCAATGTTAGTTGACAGATGGCTGCTTGGATTCACCTAGATGGTCTCTGAAGTTGGCGTCATTTAGATTTGGATTGTAATTTTGTTCTGAATTTTTCAATCTGAACGCACATCCTGAATTCGTGCTGATCTAAGGCTTGGTATGTCCCCAACAATAACTGTGTTCGGCTCCTATTTTCCGGCCTGGGCTGCTTGTCTGATGGTGGGAATTGGATGTGCCGTTATTGCGCACGGAGTGTTCAAGGCTTTCAATTTTCTTCCTGCCCTGCCGTTTCCAGCGCTTGTTTATTCGTTCACCGTTCTGCTTGGGGCCAACGTCTTCTGGCTCGTGATGTTTCTCTGATGACGTTCCCGACTGAACCCCTGGATCCTCGAAAACGGTACCTTGGCTGGGCGGTTTTTGCAGGGATCGTTGTTTCAGCGCTTGCCTCCACTTGGGCTGTGCTGGCTAACCTGTCAGACAAGCCACGTTCGACAGACGCGTTCATTGCTGCCGAAGTCGCGAATATTTCGGCTGTCGTGCCAGGCCAAATCAGCGCGGTTCATGTTGGGGAAAACGACCTGGTCGCCGAGGGTGATTTGCTGTTTGAAATTGACCCTTCGAACTATCAGCTTGAGAAGGCTCAGGCCGAAGCAAACGTGGCTGCGATTCAAGCGGCAATTCGCGAAGCGGAACGAGCAATAAAGGCAGAGAGCGCAAACGCGATTTCAGCCGCAGCTGAAATTGAACGTGCCACGCAAAATCTGAGCCTCGCTCAGGCAACGGTCGAGCGTCTCCGCCCATTGGTTGAACAGGGCATTGCTTCGCAGCAATCGTTGGACGAAGCGGAAACTGCTGCGGCGGATGCAGCGGTTTCCTTGCAGGTTGCAACGCAAACCGCAAAGGCCGCCGACGAACTGGTGAAGACAACCGACGTTCTCAACGCCAACCTTGCCGCTGCCCAGGCGGCGCTGGCAATTTCCGAACACATGCTGTCCCGTACGCAGATATTTGCGCCTTTCGACGGTAAGGCGGTCGGCGTTTCAATTGTCGCCGGTGAATGGGTCTTGCCAGATGCCCCCGTGCTAAGCCTGATCAATGACGCCAGCTGGTATGCCGAAGCGTTTTTCAAAGAAACGGAGCTGGCTGAGATCCGACACGGAATACCGGCCACAATCTGGATTCTGTCGAACCCGGATCAGCCGATCGCTGGCACGGTCCGTTCCGTGGGTTGGGGCGTTCAAACCCAGGATGCTTTGGAACTGGGCAGCCTTTTGCCTTTCGTGCCGCCGACAACAGATTGGGTGCGTCTGGCCAAAAGATATCCGGTTCACATTGAGCTGGAAGCTCCATTTCCGGACTTCCTGAGGGTAGGAGCCAGCGCGACCATTTCGCTGGGTACCCCTTGAAACAGCTGCATTCGTTTTTGGTATTCTCCGATCTGTGGCCTTTTGACGTAAAGGACAGAGCTTTCAAAGCTCTGGTTCTGGCCTCTGTCGTCGGGCTGACAATCGTGTTTTCCAAGCATCTGAGCCTGCCGGAAACCGCCTTGTCCGCCTATTTGGTACTGTTTGCGGTGAGGCCGGGTGCTTTGGAGACGATCGGGATCGCAATCGCGCTCATCTTCGCTGCATTATTTGCAGTAGCATTGCTGACTCTGGCAATTATGGCGACGTCAGGCCAGCCTGCGTTGAGAATTCCTCTTATGCTTGTGGCGGCATTTGGCTGCTTTTATCTGGCGAGCGGAAGCAGCGAAGGGGCAGTCGTCACCACCGCCGGCATGATCATTTTCGAAGTACTGAGCTCGCTGGACGTGATCCCTTTTCCCGATCTAGTTTTACGAGGCATGTTCTGGCTGATAGCCGTTGTGATGTTGCCAATGGGGTTGCTCATTGTATCGCAGCTTTTACTAGGAAGACTGCCCTTGAGCTTCGTTCGAAATGAACTTGGCCTGCGTCAGCAAGTTCTCGATGCCCGGGTCGCAAGTAATCCGTCGAACAAAAGACGTGTACGGTCATTTTTTCTTGCCAGCCCCAGAAGTCTTACCAAGCCTTTGCAACAAATTCGCAATAGCGGGTTCCTGCCATCTTCCTTTCCACAGTGGCAAGCCCTTGCGGATGGAACGGCACGGAATCTGGCTCTTTCTTTGCAGAACGTGCTGCCGCATCCCATCGAGATGCCCGTTGGCGGCAAGTCCCCGCGAGTGAACGCACGGAGTACGAACGACGAGAAGACACCTTTCAGTCCTGACATACGGTTTGCATTGGTCGCAACCTTGGCGGTGGGGATCAGCTACATAGTGTTCCTGCTACTGAAGTGGCCAGAAATACACACCATCACGATTACAACTTTCCTGATTTCTATTTCGACCAAGCACGAGACCTACTATAAAGCCGGCTTGAGGATGGCCGGCTTTTTCGCAGGCGCGTTGATCACAATTTCAACACTTTTTTGGGTCATTCCGGAAATCGAAAACGCCTCGCAACTTGGACTAGTTTGCTCAGTGGTTCTTTTTCCCGCTGCGTGGATCGCTCTTTCCAACGAAGTCGTGTCGTACATGGGTTTGCAGATCGCTCTCGTGTTCCTCCTGACAGTTGTGAACTCTCCAGGGCCAGAGATTGATTTGGCAATTGCTTGGGGACGGTTTTGCGGCATACTCTTGGGGACGCTGATCGTCACAGTTGCTTTCCAGACCTTTCTTACCGATAGGCCAGAGGCCCGTATCGGAAAACAACTCTTGACCCTGAGAAGACGAAATGCAGCGCGAACGTGCGACCAAGGGGGCGATGGGGAAGAAATGCTGGAATTGACAGATCAGGTGGCCGCGTTGCGCCGACAGGTTTTTATTGCGAGAAAAGATCCCACGCTGCCACCCAGCTCGAAGCTTGCGCTGGATGCACTCTGGATCAATACGAACCGGCTTTTTGTGGAGATCGTAAACAGAACGCGCCCGCTCAATCAAAAAGCGCAGAACACGCCACCGAACTCCAGAGGCGGAGCTTCATGAAGAAAACCGGTGTATGCGTACTCTTCCTGCTTTTATTGGGATGCGAAGAGGCGCCCCAAGGGCGCAGCTTGGTTGCGTCCTCAACCCCGATTGTGGATTCACCAGAAACCAGACAGGCTGATGCAGACTTGTCTGCAGAAATCGCTCTGGATACAAGCACACTGCCGGGCGTGTCTACCGGCAAGGTCTACACGTTGCCGCAGCTGATAGACATCGCCCAAAGCAGAAACCCGGTCACTCGCAAAACCTGGCTTGCCGCACGCCAAGCAGGCCAAAACGTTTCAGCTGTTCGTGCAGCCACGCTGCCATTGGTGACTGCATCAGTTATTGCCGGAGGTCAGCGTTTCAACACTGATGTAAATCCGGCTCTCCTGCCCCCTTCAACGGTTTCGACAGACGTTAGCGGCGTGGCGGCCGTGGTCGGCGTATCCTGGCTGCTTTTTGATTTCGGTGAGAACATCTCACGGCAGCAGGCCGCCGATCAGCTGGCAAGAGTGGCCGAACTCCAGTTTAACAGAGCGCATCTGCAACTTATTTTCGACGTATCTTCCCACTACCACCGTCTCGATGCTGCTCAAAAAAAGAACGTGGCGGCCACAGCCGCGACCCAACGTGCGGAACAGCTTCTCGAAGCAGCCAACAAACGGAAGGACTCAGGTCTTGGAAATGACGTTGAAGTGGCTCAGGCAGAACAACTCTTGGCCCAAACCAGGGTGGTTCAATCGCAGGTCGCAGGCGAAGTTGGTGCCGCCCTGGTGTTGCTCGCCTCGGCTTTGAATTTATCACCCAATTCTGTTGTTCGGATCAGGCCGACAACCGGGCAACTTCCGTCCCCCAAAAGTAAGACTTTGGAGACTTATGTCCAAAGCGCCATGAAATCACACCCGGAGGTGCTAGCTGCTCTGGCTGAAGTGCGGGCGGCGCAATTTGATTTGGACGCAACCGCTGCTTCCTACCTTCCAAAAATTTATGTGGGCGCGAATGTGTTGGCAGGGAACAGTGGCCTGAGCATTAATGGATTTGAACCTGGAGGTATTGGCACAACCTCAAGTTCGGGAGTGTTCTTAGGAGTAACTACTCCAGTTTTCGATGGAGGGCTGAAGGAGACGCGTCTAAACAACGCGAATGGTCGGGTAAGCTCCGCGAAAGTTGGGGTCGAGATCGCGCGCTCAGTAACCAGTAGAGAAGTTGGCTTGGCATATCAGGCACTAAAGACCTCGCTGGCCGTGCACCTTGCAGCGCAGGATCTTGTGACCTCAGCAAAACGCACTGCAGACGCGGCAGAAAGTGCCTACGCCGCAGGCATTGGCACTATTTCAGACGCTTCTGTGGCCGCCTTGAATGAGTTTATCGCCATTGAAGCGCTGGCGGACGCACGAGCCGCAGTTTACAGTTCATCCGCAGCCTTGGCTTTAGCGACCGGAACGTATGGAAACTAGACGTTCATTCCATAGATTTTTGAACCGCAGTGACGCGACTATAAAGTAGAGCGAGAGAACAAGCGCGCCCGACCCATTGTCGGCGAGGGTTTCTGAGCAAAATCGGAGGAGAGAAGGATCGACTGGCAGTAGTGGACTGAAACCGAATTGAAGCCGCCATTGAAACTTGTTGCAGCGTTGGTTTGAATGGGCTCAACTCAGTCATTTGAGCGTTATCCTCAGATGGCTGATTGGACGCGTAGAGCTGACGTTCAGGGCGGAAATTTTGAAACTTCGACCAAGGAAGACTGCTTTTCATTTAAGCAGACGTTAGCCAAAATCGAGGCTATGACCGGGTCGCGGACGAATCTGCCGTTTGCACCAGTGCGGCACCATCAAATTTTTTGATGGAACGTTTAACGGACAAAAGCGTCCCCTTATTGGGGACGCTCGTTGCGGTGCCAGCTAAATTCTGAGTTGATACACATCAAAGACGCTTCTGGCCTAAGATCATTAAATCATTGGCAGTTCACTTCACTTTTGAGCCAAATAACAGTGGCTGTGAATGAAAGGGGGATTATGTCTTTTGATTTTGCCAGCAAAGTAACAGGGGTGGCAATGTGCATACTCCTAGCCGGCTGTGCTCAGCCAGCGCAAAAAACGGCCATGGTTCCGGGTTCAATTGCACCAACACCAAGTTCGGCGAAATACCACAGTTCAGTCGGAAAGGTGACTGGATATGGTGGGGAAGAAACCAACCCCATGTGGACATCGGAAATATCAAAAGAAGATTTTCAGGCGGCTTTAGAAACTTCTCTTCGTCAAGCTGGAATTTACTCTACTTCAGGCCAGTACACGCTACGTGCTGATATTCTTAGTGTCGAACAACCGCTTGTTGGCTTCGATTTGAAGGTCGCAATGACCGTCCGATACAACATTATTGATACTAATAGCAGGATACTTTTCGACAGAACTATAAAGTCGGAGTACACGGCAGATTTGTCGGAGGCATTTGTTGGCGTTGAAAGGTTGCAAAAAGCTAACGAAGGTGCCGCAAGAGCGAACATTCATTTACTACTAAAGGCATTGGGTTCTACCTCATCCGGTGGACAAATAGGTGCAGTCTCCTGAAGGCTGAGCAGCCTGATCTGACTGGGCCCATTTTTTTGTTCCTTTTGTCCAAAAAGGACGTTGGTTGAAGGTCGGTTGAATGACCGGTCTGCGGGTGAGCAGCCTCATCTGACTGGTCCGATTTGATTGTTAGTGCATCATCGGCCTGTGATCCATCGGGATGATGGTTTCAGGTGCTGGCGGGCGATAGCCCAGTGCACTGTGG
>NZ_JBXWSL010000109.1:0-6004 GCF_059613425.1 Ruegeria sp. BHSA123
GTGCTGGATATTGCGAAATTCGTCAGCTTCCAGCTGTTCCCGAACAACATTCTGACCCGCGACCAGGTCAGGAATCTGCGTCATGACAACGTGGTATCTGACGCGGCCAAGTCCTTTGCGGATCTTGGCATTGCGCCGACCACTCTGGAATCGGTGCTGCCGGAATATCTTTGGAAATTCCGCCCATCGGGGCAGTATGACGACATTCAGAACTCGGCGAAGAACCTGCGTATCTGATCAGCTGTAGGCCATGAACAACAATGCCGCGCCCAGTATGACGCGGTAGATCACATAGGGCGTGAAGCTGACACTGCGCAGCAGTCGCATCATAAGGCTAAGCGCCAGAAGTGCCGAGACAAAAGCAAATGCCGCGGCAATGGCCCCGTCCCGTGCCAGTTGCGCATCAGCGTCGCGTATCACATCCAGTGCCAGCAGTGTGCCTGAGGCCAGAATGGTTGGGATTGACATAAGCATGGCAATCCGTGCGCCGTCTGCTCGGGTATAGCCCAGTTGACGTGCTCCTGTAATGGTGATCCCGGATCGCGATGTTCCGGGGATCAGCGCAAGAACCTGCCACAGCCCCATGATGAAAGCTTCGCGCACACCCCAATCGGCCGCCCCTTTCGTCTGGGGGCTTTTCTGGTCAATCCAATAAAGCAGCAGGCCAAAGCCCAGCATTGTCCATCCGATTACAGCGATCGAACGCATGGCCTCGCTTAACCCGGTCAGATGCAGGATCAGACCTGCAATCACGGTTGGAATTGTTGCAATGATGAGGCCCAGAGCCAAACGGGCCTGCGGCGTATCTGTCCGGCCGGTCAAGGCGCGCGGCAACCCGGCAAGGGCCTGCTTCACATCCGTCCAGAAATACAGAACGACCGCTCCGAGGGTTCCGACGTGCACCGCGATGTCTATGGCTTGACCCTGATCCTGAAGGCCTGACAAATTCGGCAGCAGGATCAGGTGACCCGAAGACGAAATGGGCAAAAACTCAGTTATTCCCTGAATGATTGCCACGAGAATCAGGTGGAAAAGACTCATCTGCCCTGCCGTGCTGTCGCCACGATTTTCTTGTGGTGTATGGCTATAAGGGCAGTGGAGAAAAGGAAAGTCTTCATATGGGTCCGGATCGTACCTAAAATTCCCTCCATAATTTGCCGATTTCAAGTGGAAGGGCGAAAAATTCTCATAATAGGTCAGTGTATATGACTTTTCATCCGTTTGCGCATCGCATAAAGAAACCGAACCAAGCCAATTCATGGAGTCTGACCCGTGGCCAAGCAACCGATGCTGAAATTTGTGCAGATCGACCGCGTCATGCCGGAAAAGCGTGCCGCCAATGACCGCAGAGAAGACTTTAACGAGATCTATGCAGAATTCGCTGCCGAGAAAGCAGCAGAACAGGCCAGCCGTTGCAGTCAATGCGGTGTGCCTTACTGCCAATCGCACTGCCCGCTGTATAACAACATTCCCGACTGGTTGCGGCTGACTGCAACCGGACGGTTGGAAGAAGCTTACGAAACCAGCCAGGCGACAAACACCTTCCCCGAGATTTGCGGCCGCATCTGCCCGCAGGACCGTTTGTGCGAAGGAAATTGCGTGATCGAACAATCCGGTCATGGAACGGTCACCATCGGAACGATCGAAAAGTACATTACCGACACGGCGTGGGAAAAAGGCTGGGTCAAGCCAGTGGTCCCTGCGGCAGAGCGCCGTGAAAGCGTCGGCATCATCGGTGGCGGGCCGGGCGGTCTTGCCGCGGCAGACATGCTGCGTCGGGCCGGTATTCAGGTCACGGTCTATGACCGCTACGACCGTGCGGGTGGGTTGCTGATGTATGGCATTCCGGGCTTCAAGCTTGAAAAAGAAGTCGTCCAGCGGCGCAACGACCTGTTGGCTGACGGCGGTGTTGAGTTCGTTTTGAACTGCGACGTGGACGCTGCCAAATTCGCGGAAATTCACGCCAAGCATGACGCGGTCATCATCGCGACGGGCGTTTACAAGTCGCGGGATCTGTCCATGCCGGGCAGTGGTCTTGCCGGGATCGAGAAGGCAATCGATTTCCTGACCGCATCAAACCGTAAAAGCTTTGGTGACGTTGTTGAGGATTTCGACAACGGACGGCTGAATGCCGAGGGCAAGAAGGTTGTCGTGATCGGTGGTGGCGACACTGCGATGGATTGTGTGCGCACGTCGATCCGCCAGGGCGCGACGTCAGTCAAATGCCTGTACCGTCGTGACCGGGCAAACATGCCGGGTTCGCAGCGCGAGACACAGAATGCCGAGGAAGAAGGCGTGGTATTCGAATGGCTCAGTGCACCCAAGGGGTTCACGGGCGACGACAAGGTTTCCGGCGTGATGGTGCAGAAAATGCGCCTGGGGCAACCCGATGCATCTGGTCGCCAGGCCCCCGAAGTGATCGAAGGCGCGGATTATGTCGAGGACGCCGATCTGGTGATCAAGGCGCTGGGTTTTGAGCCCGAAGACCTGCCAACGCTGTTCGGGCAGCCCGACTTGCCCGTCACCCGATGGGGAACGGTCCGGGCAGCATTCCAGACCGGGGAAACCGAAATGGAAGGTGTGTACGCAATTGGCGACATCGTGCGCGGTGCTTCGCTGGTTGTATGGGCGATCCGTGACGGGCGCGACTGCGCCGACGCGATCATCGACCGGTTTAATGCCAAGACTGCCGTCGCAGCGGAATAACCCCAGCTTTCAGGAGGGTTCGAAATGTCGGAACTTCAAGGCCAATGCATGTGTGGTGCGGTCACTGTAACTGCTACACCGGCGCGGGATGCGCTGGGGGCGTGTCACTGTGACCAATGCCGTCGGTGGACCAGTTCGATGCTGGTGACGTTTCAGGCGAAAGAAGGCTATGCCGCGCTAGGCCCGGTCAAGACATTTACCTCGTCCGACTGGGCAGAACGTGCCTTTTGCGACGAATGCGGATCCTCGCTCTGGTACCGGATCACGCTACCGGGTGAGATGCACGGACAGACACAAATGGCGGCTGGCCTGTTTGAAAATGCAACAGGCAACCCGCTGAAACTTGAACTTTATATCGACAAAAAGCCCGAGGGATACGCGTTCGCAGGCGAACGTCGGCAAATGACCAAAGCCGAGGTCGAAGCCATGTATTCCCTCTCTGACGAAGGAGACAGCCAATGACCAAATATGATGCCGATTGGGTGCGGGCAGAAGAAGCAAAACGCAAGTGGATGGCCGAAAATGGTCTCTACTCCGAGGCAGAAGAGCATTCTTCGTGCGGTGTGGGCCTTGTTGTGTCCGTTGATGGCAAACGGTCTCGCAAGGTGGTGGATGCCGGGATTGATGCCCTGAAAGCGATCTGGCATCGCGGAGCCGTGGACGCGGATGGCAAGACCGGCGACGGCGCGGGCATCCATGTGCAGATTCCAGTTCCCTTCTTCTATGATCAGATCCGCCGCACAGGCCACGAACCCAAGCTGAATGAACTGATTGCAGTTGGTCAGGTCTTCCTGCCCCGCACCGATTTTGGCGCACAGGAGCGGTGCCGGACCATCGTCGAAAGCGAAGTTCTGCGTATGGGGTATTACATCTATGGCTGGCGACACGTGCCTGTCGATGTGACTTGCCTGGGGGAAAAGGCCAACGCGACCCGCCCCGAGATTGAGCAGATCCTGATCTCGAACTCCAAGGGTGTGGACGAAGAAACTTTTGAGCGCGAACTCTATGTCATCCGTCGCCGCATCGAAAAAGCGGCCTTGGCGTCGGGCATTTCGGGCCTTTATCTTGCGTCGCTGTCCTGCCGGTCGATCATCTACAAGGGCATGATGCTGGCTGAACAGGTCGCTGTATTCTATCCCGATCTGATGGATGACCGCTTTGAATCGGCGTTTGCGATTTACCACCAGCGGTATTCCACGAACACCTTCCCGCAATGGTGGCTGGCACAACCATTCCGCATGCTGGCCCATAACGGCGAGATCAACACCCTCAAGGGCAACGTCAACTGGATGAAAAGCCATGAAATCCGGATGGCTAGCGGAACTTTTGGTGACTATGCCGAAGACATCAAGCCGATCATCGCTGGTGGTTCGTCAGATTCCGCCGCATTAGACTCGGTTTTCGAGGTGTTGGTGCGTGCGGGGCGGTCGGCCCCGATGGCGAAAACCATGCTGGTTCCGGAAAGCTGGTCCAAGCAGGCGGTCGAGCTGCCGCAAGCGTGGTGCGACATGTATTCCTACTGCAACTCGGTGATGGAGCCATGGGATGGTCCGGCCGCGCTGGCGATGACCGATGGACGCTGGGTTTGCGCTGGTCTGGACCGGAACGGGCTGCGCCCCATGCGGTACGTCGTGACCGGTGATGGCCTTGTCATCGCAGGGTCGGAGGCCGGAATGGTGCCGATCAACGAAGCCACCGTGACCGAAAAAGGCGCATTGGGGCCGGGTCAGATGCTGGCGGTCGACATGAAAAAAGGCAAGCTGTACCGCGACACCCAAATCAAGAACAAACTGGCCAGCGCGCTTCCATTCGGCGAATGGGTTGGCAAGATAAACGACCTGGACGAAACGCTTGCGGGTGTGACCGAAGCTCCGATCTTTGCGGGTGGCGAGTTGCGCAAGCGCCAGATTGCTGCGGGATACTCGGTAGAAGAGTTGGAACAAATCCTTGCTCCGATGGCGGAGGATGGCAAGGAAGCCTTGGCATCCATGGGGGATGATACGCCCTCGGCCGTTTTGTCAAAACAATACCGCCCGCTGAGCCATTTTTTCCGTCAGAACTTCAGCCAGGTGACCAACCCGCCGATCGACAGCCTGCGTGAATACCGCGTGATGTCTCTGAAAACCCGGTTTGCCAACCTCAAGAACGTGCTGGACGAAGACAGCAGCCAGACCGAGATCGTGGTTCTGGAAAGCCCCTTTGTCGGCAACGCGCAATGGGACAAACTGGTTGAGAACTTTGATGCGCCGCTAGCGGAAATCGACTGTAGCTTCGAGGCTGGTCAAGGCGCATTGAGCGCAGCTTTGGCCCGTATCAGAGCCGAATCCGAAGAGGCGGTGCGATCTGGTGCCGGGCATATTGTCCTGTCTGATATGCGGTCGGGCGAGGATCGGATTGCGATACCAATGATTCTCGCGACCAGCGCTGTGCATTCCCATTTGACGCGTCAGGGTTTGCGGACCTTCTGTTCGTTGAACGTTCGTTCGGCCGAATGTGTGGATCCGCATTACTTTGCCGTTCTGATCGGATGTGGCGCGACTGTGGTGAACGCCTACCTGGCCGAAGATTCTTTGGCCGACCGCATCGACCGCGGTTTGCTGGACGGAACCCTGACAGAAAACGTCGCGCGCTATCGCGAGGCGATCGATCAGGGTCTGTTGAAGATCATGGCCAAGATGGGCATCTCGGTCATTTCGTCCTATCGCGGTGGTCTGAACTTTGAGGCCGTTGGACTCAGCCGTGCCATGGTGGCCGAGTATTTCCCCGGTATGACGAGCCGGATTTCCGGTATCGGTATCAAAGGTATTCAGGCCAAGGCCGAAGAAATCCATGCCAAGGGTTGGAACAGCGGTCTGGATGTACTGCCCATCGGTGGTTTCTACAAGGCGCGTAAGTCAGGTGAGACCCACGCGTGGGAAGCGACCTCGATGCACATGATGCAGATGGCCTGCAACAAGGCTTCGTATGAGCTGTGGAAGCAGTATTCGGCCAAGATGCAGTCGAACCCGCCAATTCATTTGCGCGATCTGATGGATTTCAAACCGTTGGGCAAGCCGGTGCCGATCGAAGAGGTGGAATCGATCACCTCGATCCGCAAACGCTTTGTCACGCCAGGTATGTCGCTGGGTGCATTGTCGCCCGAAGCGCATAAAACACTGAACGTGGCGATGAACCGGATCGGTGCGAAATCCGACAGTGGCGAAGGTGGCGAAGATCCGGCACATTTCGTGCCTGAACCCAATGGCGACAACCCTTCGGCCAAGATCAAACAGGTGGCTTCGGGCCGGTTTGGCGTGAC
>NZ_JBXWSL010000110.1:0-5752 GCF_059613425.1 Ruegeria sp. BHSA123
TCGGGCCAGTGTTCAGGGTAGTAACACACACCAAGTTCCGGCTTCATAAAATGATCCTGTGTTCTGCCTGCCCTCGTCCCGCGTTTGGCATTGCAAACGTCATGCCATTGGTGGGTTGGGATTCAATATCCGCGTTGCTCAACCCCTGCCTTGCTGAGGTGCAGAACAGCGTGCCTAAGCTGTCGCCACCAAAGGCTGGGCAGGACGTATGTGACGCTTCGAAAGAAGTGGCCTTCAGGAAATGACCTTCGGGCGTGTAGGCCGCAACACGTCCAATCCCCCATTGCGCGATCCAGATGTTCCCGTCAGCATCAACCACCGCACCATCCGGGTTCAGGCCTTCTTTACGAAAGTCCAGAAATACGGTGCTTTCCCCTTCGGGCCATCCGCTTACTGCATTCAAGCTCCAGCGCTTGACCTGCCTCGTTTTCGTGTCACAGAAATAGGCCACGGATCGATCCGGGGCAAAACAGATTGCATTGGAAATCGTCACTTCCGGCACGAGACATCTGAGTGTACCTTTCCAGAACCGATAGATTGATCCGGCCCCGGCTTCAGCCTGTTTGCCCATCGTACCGATCCAGAAACCACCCCAAGGATCAGCGCGACCGTCATTCGAGCGGGTGATTGGGTTGTCTGCCTCGAGCGGCGTAACCAGCGCTCGATGCCCGGACGTCAATTCAAACTGCCAAAGACCCGTTTCCGAAGCCAAAAGCAGTGTGTCGCGATCCACCCAGCCTGCGGCGGAGACATGTTCATCGAATTCCCAGCTTATCTGATTTTCACTTTCGCGCGTCATCAGTCGTTTGTTGAGAATGTCGAACCAGAATAGCTGTTGCCGAGCAGGGTGCCAAAGCGGACCTTCGCCCAACGCGCAGGGGCGGTCGTCAAAAATCGTGCTCATCTTGCCGCCTTGTCAAAGGCTGTTACGATCTGCTTCGCGCGTGCTGCGATTTCGACTGCGTCCATGCCGGGTTTGTACAGCGCTGATCCAATCCCGAATCCATCCGCACCGGCTTTGATCCATTGCTCGAAGTTTTCAGGCCCGGCACCACCGACAGCGAAGATACGTGTTTCCTTGGGTAAAACGGGTCGAAGTGCTGCGAGCCCAACAGGGCCTGCCATGACGCCAGGAAACAGCTTTAATCCTGTGGCCCCGGCTTCGAGAGCGGCAAAGGCTTCGGTCGGCGTGTAAACGCCCGGCCAGCTTTGCATCCCCAACGCTACAGACCGTTTGATCACGTCAGCATCATAGTTGGGTGACACAATCAGCCTGCCGCCGGCATTCCGAACTGCGTCCACCTGATCAACCGTCAATACAGTACCAGCGCCTATCAGGGCGTGATCTTTGAAAGCTTCGGCCAGAATGGAAATGCTGTCGAGCGGGTCAGGCGAATTGAGTGGAACTTCGATCCGGTCGATCCCTGCATCGATGATAACTCTGCCAACGGCCTCGGCTTCCTGTGGTTGCAGACCGCGCAGAATGGCGATGATGGGGCGGCTCATGCGATTTGCCTTGTCATATTGCGCGCCAGCGCCAGCCCGGCCAGCGTTGCTTCGGTGGCGTTTGCAGTCTCAAAGAAAGCGCCCTGTTGTCTTAGCGCTGCCGCATAGACCCGCGATACGGCATCTGCACCAATGATAGCCAGTTGTTGACCCAGCCAATATGGACGGGTGGCGGCCAATTCAGCACCGATAAGCAGTCCCGACAGCCGCGCGCGCGCGATGTCTTTGTCCTGATTGTGCAGCAGGTCCGCAGCCCGCAAGCCGAACAGGCGCGCAGCCAATTGTTCGGGCTTGGACAATGTATCCGCCACAGCCTCGGCAAAGGCATCTTCATCCCATCCTTCACCTATAGAATGCCGCAGAACAGATTGCGCACTTAACAAATCAAAAAGCTCTCCGGTCATGAGCGTCCGAAAGCTCACGATTTCACCTGCGCTGACCTGAACCCATTTCGTATGGGTTCCTGGAAGACAGAGGACACCATCCCAGTTCTGGCGAGCACCCAAAAACCCTGCGATCTGTGTTTCTTCGCCCCGCATCACATCTGGTGGGCTCAGTTGCTTTAATCCGGGTATGACGAAGGCCCGGATGCGCGAGTCTGTGCTGGGAACACGGACCGGTACTTGCGGCAAGGGTTGCGACGGAACGGTAGAATAAGGTGCTTCGACCCAGCCTTGGCGTGCACCGACCATACCGCAGGCGATCACATCTATGGGGCCATCCTTCAGCCAGTTTTCAACAAGTTCCAACAGGGCGGTCTGGAACCCGTCGGCTCCGATACGTGCCATACCTTTGTCGGACTGCGCGCAGTCCAGCACCGTTGCCCCCTGCATGGCCCAGACCCGCAGGTGAGATGTGCCCCAATCAACGGCGATCCAGTCGGTATTCATTGCTTCACCCTGAAACTACGACGCCGCCATCAACCGCCATACACTGACCGGTCATCGCCCGGCTGGCGTTGGATGCCAGGAACAATGTCGGTGCAACCATGTCTTCGGGCGTCAAATGTTCTTTCAGGCATTGTCGATCCAAATGCGCGGCCAAATCTTCGGGCGTGGCCCACTTATCCAGCTGTTTTTGCGTCAAAACCCAACCGGGAGCCAGCGCATTCACACGTATGTTCTTTGGCCCCAGTTCGCGGGCCAAAGACCGCGTCATCCCTGTAATGCCCGCATTTGACGTCGTATAGATCGGATAGCCTGCATTGCCCATCATGTAGCTGATCGAGCTGAAGTTAATGATAACGCCGCCTTCCTTCATTTGCCGGGCCGCTTCCTGACAGGCGAAATAGTAGGCTTTCAGGTTTACGTCGATCATCCAGTCCCAGAACTCGGTCGTGGTTTCCTCAAGTTTATGGCGCTGGTCATTGGCCGCGTTGTTAACCAAAACGTCTAGGGGGCCGTGGGCTTCGGCGGCTTTGGCCATTGTCGTGTGAAGAAGCTGAGTGTCGGTCATATCGCCCTGCATGAACAGAGGTGCGCGGCCGTGTTTGTCGCGCATCTCTTCGACAAAACCGCTGGCGTCCGATCTGCCGATAAAAGCCACATTGGCCCCCTGAGCCAAAAACCCATCCGTTAATGCTGCGCCCACGCCCGAGCCTCCGCCGGTAATATAGACGGATGACCCGTTCAGGTCATGAAATGTCGCTGGTTGGGTCATCAGTGGCTCTCTCTGGTCACAAGGCGGGTGTCTTTGCCGACGAGGAAATCCAGGTCGGCCCCCTGATCGGCCTGCAACACGTGATCGACATAAAGTTTGGCATACCCGCGGGAATAATGTGGCTTATCTGGTTTCCATTGGGCTCGGCGCGCGTCCAGTTCTTTTTCGTCCACCAACAGCTCAAGCTTTCCAGCGCTGGCCGAGACGCGGATGCGGTCGCCGGTTTTCACCAGCGCCAGTGTGCCGCCCGCCTGTGCCTCGGGGCTGACATGCAGGATGACGGTGCCATAGGCTGTACCGGACATGCGGGCATCCGAGATACGGATCATGTCGCGAACGCCTTCCTTCACCAATCTCGCCGGAATCGGCATGTTTCCCACCTCGGGCATCCCGGGATAACCCTTGGGTCCACATCCCTTGAGCACCAGAATGCTCTTGGATGTGACGGGCAGATCAACCCGGTCGATATTGGCTTTCAGGTCTTCGATATTTTCGAAAACAAACGCCTCACCCTCGGTTTCAAGAAGGGCATCTGTTGCGGCAGAAGGTTTGACGATGGCCCCGTTGGGCGCAAGATTGCCGCGTAAAACACGAAGGCCAGCAGCGGGCTTCACCGGATCGTTGAAAGGGCGAATGACGTCGCGGTTGAAACATTCAGCACCTTCGTAGTGGGCCGAGATGTCCTTGTTCAGAACCGTTCTGGCCGGGCGCAGGAAAGGTTTGAGTTCGCTCAGCACAGCCGGCACACCGCCCGCGTAACAGAAATCTTCCATCAGGTATTTGCCTGAGGGCATGCAGTTCACCAGAAGGGGAATCTCTGATCCGATTTCAAAGTCCTTGAGCGTCAGGTCAACGCCCACGCGACCTGCGAGCGCCAGTAGATGAACAACGGCATTGGTCGATCCCCCAACGGCCGCATTGGCGAGGATTGCATTCTCGAAGGCTTCTCTGGTCAGAATGTCGGATGGTTTCAGGTCTTCGTCGACCATTTCGACAATCCGCTTGCCTGTCAAATGGGCGAGGGCCATGCGGCGGGCGTCAACGGCGGGCAGGGCGGCATTGGTGGGCAGGCTCATGCCCATCGCTTCGACCAGAGACGCCATGGTGCTGGCCGTCCCCATGGTCATGCAAACCCCGGCACTGCGGGACATCCCGGATTCCGCGTTCATAAAATCCTGAAGGGTCATCTCTCCGGCACGCACGGCCTCGGAGAACTTCCACACATCGGTTCCTGAGCCAATATCCTGACCGCGATATTTTCCATTCAGCATAGGGCCGGAGCTGACAACGATCGACGGCAGGTCGACCGAGGCCGCGCCCATGAGTTGGCCCGGCGTGGTCTTGTCGCACCCGCCCAGCAGAACCACACCGTCAATGCCATATGCGCGGATCGACTCTTCGACATCCATGGCCAGAAGGTTGCGAAACAGCATGGCTGTGGGTTTCATCTGGGTCTCGCCCAGCGACATGACCGGGAATTCGACGGGAAAGCCCCCGGCCTCCCACACACCGCGCTTTACCCCTTCGGCCAGATCGCGGAGGCCGGAATTGCAAGGGGTTAGCTCCGACCACGTGTTGCAAATTCCAATAATTGGCCGCCCATCGAAGGCGTGATCAGGAAAACCCTGATTTTTCATCCAGGATCGATGGATGAACCCATCCTTGTCGAGTTTCCCGTACCAGTGCTGTGAGCGGCGTTTTGACATTGTTCTGTGATGCTTTTTTAGGTCTGGGTGGATTTGAGTATTTGTAAAAAGGTGAAATTCAAGCAGCGCGAGATGGGCGGCACCAATCTGGCAGCCAGTCGGCATGGGCAGACAGAAGGTCGTTCACCAGATTTCGAATTTGGCGCAGGTCCAGCTCGGCGGCGGTGTGCGGGTCCATCATGGCTGCATGAAAGATATGCTCGGGGTTCTGGTCGACCAATGCCCTGACTGTGAGTTCCTGAACGTTGATCTGGCTACGCATCAGGGCGATCAGCTGCGGTGGGATGTCTGCGATGACAGAAGGTTGAATGCCATTTGCATCAACCAGACACGGTGTTTCGACAGCAGCCCCCATCGGCAGCTGAGGTATCTGGCCGGTGTTTGGCAGATTGCCATATGCCACGTAGGGGGTGTCAGAGATGATTGCGTTCATTATGTCTGCCGCAAACTCATGGCTGCGAGTGACGGCAATGTCGCGCCCGTCGGTCAGGGTTTTGGCCTGCTCTTTCCAGTTGCTCATCTGTTCCACACAGCGGGTCGGGTATTCATCGAGTGGGATTGAGAACTTCTCGATCAGGTCCGCCCGCCCGTCTTTGATGAACCATGGCACGTATTCTGCCAAATGCTCAGAACTTTCGGTGCAGAAATAGCCAAGGTGGTCCATCACTTCGTAGCGCACCTTGTTGGGGCAACGCGGCATCAGCAGCGGGGCCTTGGGCATTCTGCCGCTGACATAACCTTGCCGAAGGGCGGGGTAAAGATCATGGCCCTGATGCTCAAGCCGCAGGAAGAAGGCGACGTGATTGACGCCCGCGACCTTGTAGCGAATGTCGTCTTTTGACAGGTCCAAATCATGTGCCAGTTCCGCCACCGTGTTCTGA
>NZ_JBXWSL010000111.1:0-5932 GCF_059613425.1 Ruegeria sp. BHSA123
AGAATTGTACCAGCGATTTCGCCGGGAATTGGTCTATATCTTCAACCGGGGTTGACCAGATCGCTCCGCACATCGGCATCAGGTAGTTGTTGCGGAACCAATCGCCGAGGCCCAGCTCCTCGACCAGTTCACCAATGGTCTTGTTGTCATCCGTAGCGGCAGCCTCGGCACGCTTTCCAAAGCGAATGATGTCCGCAATCATCTTGTAAAACTGCGGTCGCAGCAGGTTACGTTTTTGCGCAGTGATCGATCCCACGTTGTTCAGACCGTATTCCAGCCAGCCATCATTGATGCTGGCGCCGAAACTCATCACGCTCTTGATCACCGGAACGTCGAGATCACGGAACAGCCGCGTCAGGTAGGGATAGGTTACGTAGTTGAACACGATGAAACCGGTGTCGACCGGTTGGTCGCCGTTCTTGCCCGCCATCACGGTTCGGGCATGCCCGCCTAGACGCGGGGATGCTTCAAACAGGGTGACGTCATGGTAGGGCGCCAGATAATAGGCGGACGAGAGGCCCGATATACCACCGCCGACAATTGCGATTTTCTTTCTTGGGCCGTGAATCTGATCGAACATGCCGTCCTCATCTTTACAACGTTATGAGGCTGTTACGCGGCGCCGGTCAAATTGGATCAGAAAAGCACGAGAATAGTTTTCAACGCGTTCTGATCCATGAGCCGCGCAGCCGCGTATAGGACACATGATGCTGGAACATATTCAGGCCCAAACCCTGCATGCCCGACGCGGAAAGCTGAAGAACACCTTCAGCTACGGTGTCGATTTTGTGTTGACCGATCTTGGTGTTAAGGCGCCTTGGCTATTGTCGCGAAACCGGTTCAATCTATGGTCACTGTGGGATCGTCAGCATGGCGGAACACGGGGTGACGGGCGCGGGTTGGCGTGGTTCAAGCAGGTTCTGCAAGAGCGTGGGTTACGAACCAAGGACGCACAACTTTTGCTTCTGACCCAGCCAAGCTTCCTTTGGTTTCATTTCAACCCGGTCAGCTTTTGGATTGCGCTGGTTGATGGCACCCCGAGGGCCTTTGTTGCCGAGGTTAATAGCACCTTCGGCCAGCGACATTGCTATTTTTGCGCACACGAAGGATTTCGCCCGATCGCACGTAGTGACACTCTGGTTGCCGAGAAACTCATGCACGTGTCTCCGTTTCAGAGAATTGCTGGTCACTACCGGTTCAATTTCGGCTTCAGTGACACACGGATCGACATTCGCATTTCCTTTGAAAATGAAGACCAGGGCGTTCTGGCTACGCTATCCGGAGAGCGGCGTGCGGCAACAAACAGGTCGCTCCTTTGGGCCGCCGTCCGCCGACCCTTGGGTGCGGTGCGGGTTTTGGCGCTGATCCATTGGCAGGCGGCGATCCTGTATCTGAAACGCGCGCCGTTTCTTCGGAAACGCCCTGCGCCCGCGGCTCTTATAAGCGAAAGCCAGCCGTTAGGTGACGTCGGCAAATGACCGATTTCCTAAACAAGACATATTGGCTCATCGGAGCTAGCGAAGGATTGGGGCGAGCCCTGGCGAAGCGACTGGACGCAGAAGGTGCGCACCTGATCTTGTCGGCGCGTAATCGCGAGCGACTGAATACCCTGAATGCCGAGTTGACCAGTGCAACCGTGCTTGCGCTGGACGTGACCGATGGCGACTCCGTGCGTCGCGCGGCGCAGGCGGCGGGTGATGTGGACGGTGTGATTTATAATGTCGGCGCCTACGAACCCATGGGCACAACAGAGTGGGACAGCGAAACCGCGTTGACCATGGTGGATGTCAATTTCACCGGGGCGATGCGTGTCCTGGGCGAAGTGGTGCCAAGGATGGTTGCGCAGGATCGGGGCGACATTACCCTGATCGGATCGCTGGCGGGGTATCGCGGTCTTCCCGCCGCGATCGGATATGGCGCCAGCAAGGCTGCATTGATCAGCCTAGCCGAAACCATGCGTTTTGATCTTAGAGACAGCGGAGTATTTGTGCGTCTGATCAATCCCGGTTTCATCAAGACCCGCCTGACCCTGAAAAACAAATTCCGTATGCCCATGTTGATGACGCCCGAAGATGCCGCGACCCGTGTGTTGAAGGCCATGACAAGGCGCCGTTTCCGCACGGATTTCCCGGCGCCGTTTTCCTGGGTGATCCGCGCGCTCGCAATTCTGCCGGACTGGCTGGTTTATCGCGGGAAGTAACGCCGTTTCCAACTTGTTCCGAAACGATGGGGCTGCCGAGTTTTCAGCAGCCCCAGATTGTTGGCGGTGCCCTGCCATGACGAACAGGTTATTGTCCTTAGTGACGGGCTGGTCGCGTGCCGGGAAGCGACCGTATTGCACGGATCGCTCGGATTCCTTCGGCGGCACGTTTTCAGAAAGGCCCGGCCAGAATGCCCTTTTAGTTCAACGATCCTGTTCGGACGGAGTTTGTGACAGAACCAATTACATGCGTCCGGTGAGTATCTTAGCCAGATCAGGTTCAACCTTTTGGGTTTTCTCCAGATCCAGGCTGTTTTTAACGTGAAGAAGGTGGTGTTGGATGCTGTCTACCGCAGATTGCGGGTCACCACTCGCGATCGCATTGATGATCGACGCGTGCTCATCATCGGGGCAAGATGAGTCCTTGTTGGTTCCGAACAGCGCCACGATCAGAGAAGACCGGGTCACCAGTTCCCTGACGACGCGAGTGAGTACTGCGTTGTTGTGGCATTTAGCTAACTCGACATGAAATTCACCAGAGAGCCTGATAACACACATGAAAGTCCGCCTTGCGAAGAAACATCGATGCGCATTTGAACGCGATCCATGTCTGCTCTTGGCCGTCCGTGTCCTTCGCCCTCAAGCGGATTGGGTGGAAGGATTAAGGACCGCCTAGGACGATGCGCCACTGTACCGGTGTCCGTGATGAATGTCTCTTGCCCGAGCGCTCAGTTTCTCTTTGAAAGCTTGCGGAAAGGCCTTGCTTCTCCGCCCTTGCCGTTTTTGCTTTTCGAACGCGGCGCTTTCTGGTCTTTGGTGTCGGTCTTGAAACGCGCCTTTTGTGCTTTCAGAGATTTGGATGTGTCAGAAGCGTTCTTATCTTGCTTTTGTCGCTTCTTATCCATTGCGACGGGCTGTGGTTTGGCCTTTCCGCGCTCACGCGTCGGTCGCGCTTGCGGAGCCGAGTCCCGTTTTTTCTTGTCTTCGCTTGCTTGTCTGTTCGACGTACCTGCCGCAGATTTTCCTTTGCTCTTAGGGCGCTCGGATGCAGTCCGGACATCTTGGTCAGAACGTTCGGAGCCAGGCACAGCTTTCGACGGTTTGCCTGAATCAAGCCCTCGGGATTTGGCGGGCTCGTCCGATGATTGTGGGGCTGCAGGCGGTCCTTTGGGCGAGGTATCGAAATCTGGTGTGCCCACCAGCTCGGTCAACGTCGCACCTTGTTCTATGATGAGATCAGCGCCCAGTTCTTGTTTCATTGCGGGCACAGCATCATTGGCGATCTCGACAAAGGTCTCTTGATACTGAACGCGGATTGCGCCGATAGCGTCTTTGGACAAACCCGCGTTGCGGCACAGCATTGGCAGCAACCAACGCGGCTCCGCACGCTGTTTGCGTCCCAAAGAAAGTGAGAACCATGTGCTTGGCCCAAACGCCGCGCGCCGATCAGTGTCGCGTTTTCCAGACTCTGGTGCCGTTCCAAGGATCTCGGGTGCCGAGTGGCGCTCTCGGTAGAGGCGCATATAGGCTGCGGCGATCTGCTCGGGAGTTCTTCCGCTGAGCAGCCGCTCGGCAAAAGCCGTTTCCTCAGCACTTGGCGGCTCATCCAGGGCGGGATTGGAAATGATGCGTTCCTCTTCCCGTTTAAACACCTCATCGGCTGAGGGTGGTGCGCCCCATTCGGCCTCCAGCTTGGCGGTTTTCAGCAATCGTTGTGCCTTTGAACGCTGCCGAGCCGGCACGATCAGAATGGATGTTCCCTTGCGTCCGGCACGGCCTGTCCGTCCAGAGCGATGCAACAAAGTTTCCGCATTTGAGGGCAGATCCGCATGGATCACCAACTCCAACCCTGGAAGATCAATGCCGCGGGCGGCCACGTCGGTCGCAACGCAAACCTGCGCGCGCCCGTCACGCAGGGCTTGCATCGCGTTGGTGCGCTCTGCCTGACTGAGTTCCCCTGACAGTGAGACGACAGAAAACCCCCGATTGGAAAGTTTCGCGGTCAGACGCGCCACCATAGACCGGGTGTTGGCGAACACAATCGTGGTTTGAACGTCGTGATAACACAGCAAATTGATGATCGCTTTTTCAATATCCGACGGAGCTACGTTCAAGGCACTATAGGTTATATCCGAATGCTGGACATCTGCGCTTCCGACCTTGATCCGCTGCGCACCCTCTTTCTGGTAGGTCCGGGCAAGCCTGGCAATGCCTCGTGGAACAGTGGCAGAGAACATCAGGGTGCGCCGGTTTTCGGGCGTTTGATCAAGGATGTATTCAAGATCTTCGGCGAACCCCATGTCCAGCATTTCATCGGCTTCGTCGAGGACGACGGTCCGCAGATCGCTCAGGTCGATCACCCCACGTGTGATATGATCGCGCAGCCGCCCAGGTGTGGCGACTACGACATGTGCGCCGCGTTCAAGCGCCCTGCGCTCTGTGCGCGCATCCATACCACCGACAGCCGATGCAGTAACGATCCCGGCTTCGGCAAACAGCCAGTCGAATTCTCTCCGCACTTGCAGAGCCAGTTCGCGCGTGGGTGCGATGACCACGGCCAAAGGCGCTGCTGGTCGGTCAAAACGGCCGTGCTTGTCGAGAAGTTCTTCCGCCATCGCCAGCCCGAAGCCCACGGTCTTGCCGGAACCGGTTTGCGCAGAGACAAGCAGATCTTTTCCTGCCAGCGCTTCATCTGACACAGCCTCTTGTACAGGCGTCAAGTTGCTATAGCCTTTTTGGGACAGAGCTGCGGACAGGGTTTTCGGGAGGGCAGAGAAATCATTCATAGGTCACCAATTGCCGGGAAAGATCTGGCGATAGTGGTTTTTGGTTCAGATGTATAGCCCGTAACGCGCGCCCGAATGTGTCAAGGATATGTCGCAAGCTTTTGTGTCTGGATTGACGATCATGCAGATTCCGGCTTGGACCTGTTACAGTCGTTAAGCGATTGACGCTCGTGCCGCCACCTATCACAGATTTGGGTCGACACCATTAGTGCCGCGGCCTTGTTGACCGCCGAATGATAGTGGTTGAGCGATGACGCGAGGCGAGAATAGGTACTTAACACGATTTCACGCACCTTTTTTGCCCGGGCGACAGACGGGTAGTAGGCCTGATTATCTTTGCTTTGCGGGAAATAGCCTGTGCTTTGCCACCTGTTTTTTCAGTGGCTTGTGTTTCCACGGGCCAATCTAGGTTCTGGACCCTTTAAATCGGTTGCCATGACTTAGACTGCTTGGTTCAAGTGATCAGCCCCACTTGTGCTGCCAGTGGTTGATGGGCTCAAGTTTCAGTCTCAAGCAAAACCCGATGGCCTGGCGTCGCTCGGGTGGAACTGGCGGTTCGAGAAACCCGTCTTCGCAGGTGACACGATCCGGGCTGATCTGATCGTCGTCTCAAAACGCATTACGACATCGGGAAAACGCGGGATCATTGAATTTCAGTTTGATGTTTTCAATCAAGATGATCTGAGAGTTCAGCAGGGAACCAATGAGTTGATCTTTGATCTGCACCTTCATCAAGATTGATGTGCGGACATGTCGACATCACGGATGTGTCAAACTTTTTGAGCGGCCAGAAGCAGCGACTTACCGGGCACACCTATCCCGCAATCTCGGCAAAGAGCCGATATTGTTGAAAAACAACGTGTTGCTGGCGCAGAGAGAGGCGTACCGAACTGAGCGCGAGTGCCTTTCTTGTCAGGCTTTGCTCGTTTGCTGCGGTGCGGGAAAG
>NZ_JBXWSL010000112.1:0-5675 GCF_059613425.1 Ruegeria sp. BHSA123
ATGCGCAATCGCGGCAAGCGTTCGCATGGAACAGGGCGCAACGATCATGCCGGATACCGGAACCGACCCGGACGCAATGCTGGCACCGATATCGGCGCTCGGGTGATGCCGCGTCACCAGTTGCCGCAGGTTTTGCAAAGCGTCCGGGCCGCATTCCTGCGCAAGTGTCCGCATCCCGGCTGCGCTGACCACAAGATCGGCCTCGATATCCGATGACGCCAGGCACCGGGCCACGGCAAGGCTCAACGCCGCGCCTGACGCACCGGATACCCCCAAAACAACACGGGCGTTTGTCATGCTCTCAGCTCCGGCATCAATCGGTTTACAAGGTCTTCCGCAAAGGCGTGATCTCCATCCGCGGTGTGCATCACAGTCCCCCATTCCCGCAGCGTTTCACTGCCCAGTTTCGTCGTCGCGTCGATGCCGATTTTTCCGGCCAGACCGGGTTCGGGTGATGCAAAATCCAGATAATCCATAGGTGTCCTGTCCAGCACCATCACGTCCCGGCCCGGGTCCATGCGAGTGGCAAGCGCCCAAGCAATATCCTCCCAGTTTCGGGGATCGATATCGGCATCGACCGCGATGATCATTTTCGTATAGCTGAATTGCGGCAGCATTCCCCACAGGGCCATCATCACGCGCCGGGCCTGCCCCGGATACCGTTTGTCGATGGCAACGATTGCCATTCGATAGGAACAGGCGGCGGGCGGCAGCCAAAGATCGTGGATTTCGGGGATCTGCGCGCGGATGGTCGGCAGGGCCAGGCGGTTGAACACCTCGCCAATGATTGACGGTTCGTCCGGTGGCCGCCCGGTATAGGTCGAAAGATACAGCGGCGCGTCCCGATGGGTGACAGCGCTGACCTGCATCACCGGAAAGGGTTCAGCCGGGTTGTAATAGCCGGTGTGATCCCCAAAAGGCCCCTCGGGGGCGGTCTCGCTTGGTGAAACCCAACCTTCCAGAACAATCTCGGCGTCAGCAGGGACCAACATGGGGATGGTTCTGGCCGGGATCAGATGTGGGCGCTTCTGGTTCAGGGCACCGGCAAATGTCAGCTCGGATACCGTTTCTGGCAAGGGCAAGGCCGCCGATAACAAAGTCGCGGGGTTTGCGCCCAGCACAATGGCGACGGGCATCTTTTCGGCGCACCTCGCCCAGCTCCTGTGATGCGCCGCGCCGCCGCGATGAGGCAGCCAGCGCATGATGACACGGTTCCGGTCCAGCACCTGAACACGGTAAACCCCCGCGTTATAGCCTTGCGCCGCGTTTGCATCGCTGCCGTAGGGCCGGGTAAGAACCACGGGCCACGTGATCAGCGGCCCCGCATCGCCGGGCCAGTGGGTCTGGATTGGCAGCGCGGTCAGATCCACATCCGCTCCGCTGTGGCAGAGGCTTTGCACCGGGGCAGTTCTGACCAGTTTCGGTCGGGTCGACAGGGCCGCCTTCAGCATCGGCCATCTGGCCAGCGCGTCCCGCACTCCGTCCGGCGGCGTCGGGGACCGCAGCGCGGCCAGAAAGGCCCCCAGATCGTCCAGCCCGGCGGGTGTGACACCCAGCCCGGCAGCAACCCGTTCCGCTGTTCCGAACAGGTTGACGACGACGGGGGTATCGAACCGATCAGTGGACACGTCTGTCGGGTGGTCAAATTGCAGAACCGGCCCACCCGCCTCAAGCACGGCGCGGTGAACAGCGGTCATCTGATGGCGTACGGAAACCGGATCAGGGATGCGCCTGAACTGTCCGGTGTCTTCGCACCATTTCAGAAAATGCCGAAGGCTGGGATATTGCGGCAGGGTGCGAATGGGACTGCTCCGACGGTGGTTTCCACCCTCTAGCAACGAAAGCGAGGGGTCGAATTGACAACCGTCAAGTCACCCCAGCCGCGATCGCCCTAGGAAGGCATCCAAGGTCATAATGTTGAGACAGCAGGAGGTCTCATTGCCCGTTCCTCAGAACCCGATACCGCGCTGCCCGGCGGCTTTGGCGGCCATGTTTCGGATAGTGCCGCTTGGCCCCTTGTCGCTGTCGCTGACGGTCTTCACGCGCCGGGTCGCAAAGAAAAACCCGGAAATGTTTCAACGGCTTGGCGCATACGGAAGATCAGTTTTCGTTCTTGATCCGACGGATTTGCCTGTTGTCCTGCTGCTTGATCCGAATGGCGGTGCCCCAAAGGTGACACTGACCCGGCGCAGCGGGTCAGGGGTTGCGCGTATTTCCGGCCCTCTGGCGGCCCTTCTTGGGCTGGTTCACGGTGCATTTGACGGCGATGCACTGTTCTTCTCACGTGATCTGGTGATCGAGGGCGATACGGCCGCGGCGCTGGCCCTGCGCAACGCAATAGACGACGCGGAACTGGACCTCGCGCACGAGGCCGCAGCCCTCTCCGGCCCGCTTGCGCGCCCGCTGAAGCAGCTGATCGCGTTGGTGGAACGTCGAACCGGCCTGTACCTGACTCGACCGGAAGATGCTGTACTATGGTGATGGAAATCGTCTGCCCGGCAGGAACGCCCGCCGCCTTGCGCGCAGCCGTCAAGGCCGGGGCGCATACAGTCTATTGCGGCTTCAATGACGAAACCAACGCGCGCAACTTTCCGGGCCTGAACTTCGACCGGGCCGAAATGCGCGCGGGTGTTGCCTTTGCCCATGACCACGGGGCCAAGGTACTGGTTGCGATCAACACGTTTCCCCGCGCCGGCAGCGAAGCAATCTGGCATCGCGCGGTGGCCGATGCGGAAACCTGCGGCGCGGATGCCGTGATCCTCGCCGATATCGGGCTGCTGGATTATGCCGCGCGCAACCATCCGGGGCTGCGCAGGCACCTGTCCGTGCAGGCCGCGGCGGCGAATGCCGATGTGATCAACTTCTATGCCGAAACCTTCGGCGTCAAACGTGTGGTCCTGCCGCGCGTGCTGTCGGTTCCCGAAATCGCCGCCATCAACGCCGAAACAGAAGTCGAGACCGAGGTTTTTGTGTTCGGCGGGCTCTGCGTGATGGCCGAAGGTCGCTGTTCGCTGTCCTCTTATGCCACCGGGCTGTCTCCGAACATGAATGGAGTCTGTTCGCCCGCCAGCCATGTTGAATACCAGAACGACAAGGGCGCGTTGAACACCCGTCTGGGCGGTTACCTGATCCACCGGGTCGAACGAAATCAGCCGGCACCCTATCCGACATTGTGCAAAGGGTGCTTTTCCGCAGGTGAAAAGACGGGCCACCTGTTCGAAGACCCCGTCAGCCTGAATGCGGAACGGCTGATCCCGCAATTGCAGAAGGCCGGCGTTACCGCGCTGAAGATCGAAGGGCGCCAGCGCTCGAAATCCTACGTTGCGCAGGTGGTTCGGAACTTCCGTGCCGCTGTCGACGCGCTTGAGGCCGGGCGCCCCCTGCCCGAGGGGATGCTGGCCCGTTTGTCCGAAGGGCAGGCCATGACAACCGGCGCATACAAAAAGACCTGGAGATAGCGCGATGGAGCTGACCGTTGGCCCCAACCAGTTTTTCTGGCCCGCCGATAGCTGGACATCCTTTTACGAGGATTTGGCGCAAACCCCCGTCGACCGCATCGTGCTGGGCGAGCTGGTTTGTTCCAAGCGCCTGCCGTTCTATCAGGACCGGATTTCCGACGCGATTGCCCGGCTGGTTGAGGCAGGCAAACAGGTTGCGCTGACCAGTCTTGCACTGGTGACGCTCAAGCGTGAACGCAAGCTGACCGCCGATCTGGCGGATCTGGGGGTCACGGTCGAGATCAACGATCTGACTGCGCTAGCGCATCTGCCCGAAAACACCGATTTCGATGTCGGACCGCTGATCAATGTCTATAACGAAGGCACATTGGCATGGCTGGCGTCACGCGGGGCGCGTCGCATATGCCTGCCGCCGGAACTGCCAATCGCCTCGGTCAGGGTTCTGGCACAAGCCGCCGCCAGTTTGGGTGTCGCGGTCGAGGTTTGGGGCCACGGTCGCCTGCCGCTGGCCATCTCCGGCCGGTGTTACCACGCGCGCCTGCATGGGCGCAGCAAGGATAATTGCCAGTTTGCCTGCGAAAACGATCCCGACGGGTTGGATGTGCTGACCGGCGATGGACAGCCGTTCATGGCCATGAACGGTGTGCAGACCCTGTCAGACAGCTATGCCTGCACGGATCATCAGATCGAGTTGCTGCAAAGTGCTGGCGTCGCGGCCCTGCGCCTGTCGCCGCAATCTCAGGGGTTCCCAAGGCTCTGCGCGCTCTACCGACAGCGGCTGGATGGGCAACTTGACCGGGGCGATCTGGAACACGCGCTGCGTGCGGACGATCCCGGTATAAGGCTAAGCGACGGGTTCCTGACCGGCGCATCCGGCGCTGAATGGTCGGGTTCGGCATGCGCGCCCACCGAAGCAGCACGCTGATCATTCTGGAAAAGACCGGCATCCGATAGCGAATTTTCAGCACGACCTGAGCGGGCGATCCGGAAAATCCATGGATCGTCCTGCACAGTCAGGTGGTCACAGGCAGGCGTTGCCGCACCAGTTCGGCCCACAGGTTTGCTCCCAATGGCAGCAGCGCGTCGTTGAAATCATAGTCATTCGCGTGCAGGGGGCGGCCATTCGACCCCTCGGTTCCATTGCCGATCAGCAGAAAACACCCCGGAACCGCTGCCGCAAATTCCGCGAAATCCTCGGAAAACGACATGGCGGTCCGGTCGCCGTCAACCTCCAAACCCAGCGTTTTTGCTGCTGAAACCACATGGGTTGCGGCGTCGGCATCGTTGATTGCCTCGATGAATTCGGTCTGGAACTCCACCGTCACCGCGACACCGTGGCTTTCCGCCACGCCTGCTGCAATCTGCCGCATGTGATGTTCAATCCGCGCGCGGTCGTCGGGGGACATCGCCCGTGCGTCCCCTTTCAACACCGTTCGGCTTGGCAGGACGTTGCGCTGCCCATCGGTGATGAACTCGGTCACGGAAACGACCGCGCCAGACGCCGGGGCAAGCTTACGCGAAACGATGGTTTGCAAGGCCAGAACAAGCTCTGCTGCGGGCGTAAGTGTCTCGCGCCCGACATGGGGCATCGAGGCATGGCCGCCCTGACCAGTGATTGTGATCTCGAATAGGCTTTCGCTGCAACAAACAACACCGGCGCGGGTTGAAACCCGCCCAACGGGTTCGCCCGGCAGATTGTGCGCGCCATAGACTTCGTCAATCGGAAAATCCCGCAGGACGCCTTCATCAATCATCGCCCGCGCACCCAGCCCGTGCTCCTCATTGGGCTGGAACAGGAAGACAACGGTGCCGTCAAAGCCCTGATCCCTGGCCAAAAGCTCGGCCGCGCCCAGCAGCATGGTCGTATGGCCGTCATGGCCGCAGGCGTGCATCACGCCCGGATTCTGAGACTTGTAGGCAAAGTTGTTGGCCTCGGTAATGGGCAGGGCGTCGAAATCCGCGCGCAGACCGATGGACCGGTTGCCATGGCCCGCTCGCAGAACACCAACAACGCCGACACCCTCATGCACTTCGATGCCAAGGCTTCTCAGGTGATCGGCGATCCGGGCCTTGGTCCAGTCCTCCTGAAAGCCAAGCTCGGGGTTGCGGTGAAACTTATGCCGCAGGGCGCGCAGGTTCTCAAAAAAACTCGTCAAGGCAACTCTCCTTCGTCCTGCTTTCTTTCGTCATTGCTACAGGGTTTTGCAATCCCGCTCA
>NZ_JBXWSL010000113.1:0-5803 GCF_059613425.1 Ruegeria sp. BHSA123
TCCGGTTCCGGGGCGTGCTCTGGAATCAATAGGGAATGCGGTGCGGGCTTTGGCCCAATTCCGCAACTGCACCCGCAACTGTAAGCGGCGAGCAGGGCTGAAGTGCCACTGGAGTTAATCCGGGAAGGCCAGCCCAACGCTTTGACCCGCAAGTCAGGATACCTGCCGGACATGTGCCTTTGACAAGGGCACTCCTAATCGGCGACGGGATGTGCGTCGGAGCAGGATGCTTGAAAAAGCAGCTCGGCTTGGACGTCCCCGCAGTCAAAACGCATCTCGTACCGGGGTTGGTACGAAGGGACAAGGACGACTATTGATGACCAAGCTGCTTTCTGCAGCCGCTGTGGCGATGGCGCTTCCAGCGATGGCAAATGCGCATTTCCTGCTGGAATACACCTCTGACACCATGATCGACGCACCGGGGAATGTTCCGGTCAAGCTGATCTTCTGGCATCCGTTCTCGAACGGGCATGTCATGGATCTGGACAAGCCGCAGGAATTCTACGTGATCCACAACGGTCAGAAAACCGACCTGCTGGACACTCTGGAACCCGTGCGTTTCACCGGTGGGGAAAACGAAGGCGCGGCATTCAAGGGTTATGTTCCGGTCAAACGGTCGGGCGACTATGTGCTGGTGACAGTTCCCCAGCCCTATTACGAGGGGTCTGAGGATATCTATATCCAGCAGATCGCCAAGGCATTCCTGAACCGCAACGAATTGCCGACCGACTGGATGAACCCGGTGGGCTTGCCGGTTGAGATCATCCCGCTCAACAAACCGACCAACATCATCGCGGGTTCGACCTTTACGGGTCGAGTTATGGCAGAAGGCCAACCGGTTGCGGGTGCCGAGATCGAGATCGAGTACATGGCCGCAGAACCGGACATGGAAAGCACGGCTGCTTCGGCCCCGACCGTCTCGCCGTTGCCGGGTGGTGCATTGGTCGCAACTTCGGATGATAACGGGTATTTCACGTTCGGCGTTCCGAAAGCCGGATATTGGGGTTTTGCAGCGCTCGGCGCCGGTCCCGTGACCGAACACAATGGCAAAGAACTCAGCCAGGACGCGGTCATCTGGATCCGCGCCTGGGATTTGGAGTAACCGTAGATGCATATCGTTGACGGAGCCTTGTCCAACCCGGTCGTGATCGGCGGTGCCGTCGCTGCGGCGGGTGGAATTGCCATGGGCCTCAGGTCGCTGAATCTTGATCGCATCCCCACTGCGGGGGTGCTGTCAGCCAGCTTTTTCGTGGCATCGCTGATCCATGTTCCTATTGGTCCGTCGTCGGTGCACCTGATCCTCAACGGTATGGCCGGGCTTTTGCTGGGGTGGGCCGCATTCCCGGCCCTGTTCGTCGGGCTTTTGCTGCAAGCCGTCTTCTTTGGCTTTGGCGGGTTGACGGTATTGGGGATCAACACCCTGAACATCGCGTTGCCCGCGGTTCTGGCCGGACTGATCTTTAGCCGCCTGATCGCCCACGGCTCACCGCTGCAAGGTGCGATATGGGGCGGGGTCGGCGGTGCCTTTGCCATTGCCGCCACAACCGGCATGGTTGCGTTTTCACTGGCCTTGTCCGGGGATGCCTTCCTGCCTGCGGCTAAGATTGTTTTCTTTGCACATATTCCTGTCATGGCGATTGAGGCGATCCTGACCGGGTTCGCGGTTTTGCTGGCGCGCAAGGTCAAGCCCGAGCTGTTTGTCAAACGAGCGGTCGCATGAGGTATCTGGCAATCATTCTGGCGCTGTGCTGCGCACCCCTACCTGCCTTGGCGCATAAGGTCATAGCCGGAGTGTTTAAATCCGGTGACGCCATCGAAGGCGAAATCGGCTTTTCCAACGGCGACATGGCAAGCGATACCGAGGTCATCGTCAACGGCCCGGACGGAGCCGAGCTGGGCCGTATCGTAACAGATGCAGACGGGTTTTTTATCTACACGCCAAACGCGCCGGTGGCCCATACATTCTTTGCAAACCTTGGTGCCGGACATGTGGCCGAGGTCACCATGCCCGCTGCGGATGTCGCCCGGATCATGGGCGTTGAAGCGGAACCTGATACCCCGCCAACAAACGCACCTGCCCAGACAGCGGCGGTGCTCAGCACTGAACAACAACAGGTCATTGCCAGGGCCGTGCGGGATGAGCTGCGCCCGCTGCGTCGGGAAATCGCGGCTTACCGCGAACAAAATGATCTGCAAACTGTTCTGGGTGGGATCGGATATATTGTCGGTCTGTTTGGTCTGGGCTTCTACTTTGCGGCACGCCGCAAGCTGGCGGCCTGATGGCGCATGTTCTGGGACAACAGGAAAGCACGCTGGTCAAAGCGGGCGCGCAGCGGCGCGGCGCGATCAACCCGCTTGATCCTAGGATGCGGATCGTTATGGCGGTTGTCTTCGCGGTGGTGACAGTGGCGGTGTCCTCGCTGACAGCGCTGTGCGCGGCTCTGGCGGTGTCCTTTTCGCTTCTTGCCGCGTCGCGTCTGCCCTGGCGGAAGACATTGAAACGCATGGCCATGATGGACGGGTTCATCCTGTTCATGCTGGTGTTGTTGCCATTCTCCATGCCCGGCGACCCGATGTTTACGCTCTGGGGGTTTCCCGCAAGCTGGCAGGGCTTCTGGAAAGCGGTCGAGATCGCCTTGACGGCCAACGCGGTCATCCTGTCCCTTATGGTGCTGGTCGGCACGATGGAGCCGGTCACGCTTGGCCACGCCCTGCACCGCCTGCGCTGCCCCGAAAAGCTGGTTCACCTTTTGATGTTCACCATCCGATATATCGAGGTTCTGCGGGAAGAATACCTGCGCCTGCGCGCGGCCATGAAAGTGCGCGGCTTTCGCCCGGCAACAAACTGGCACACCTATCGCAGCTTTGGCTATCTCGTGGGCATAATGCTGGTGCGCGCGATCGAAAGATCCGAACGCATTCTTGATGCGATGAAATGCCGGGGTTTTTCAGGCCGTATGCTGTTGCTTCAGGACTTTGCCCTGACCCGAAGGGACATCGTTTTTGCCGCAGGTCTTGGTGCTCTTTGCGCGGGTCTGATCATACTGGATTTGGCATGACACTGATTGCGCTTGAAGAAATCCGCTTTGCCTACGCCGGTCAGCCACCCGTTCTTGACGGTGCCAGCCTCAGCCTGTCCGCTGGTCAACGCCTGTCGCTGACGGGCCCGAACGGGGCAGGAAAATCGACCTTGCTGCGCATTACGCTTGGCTTGCAGCGCGCACAGTCCGGCACGGTCAGGATCTTTGGTCAGCAAAGGGTGCATGAGGCTGATTTTCACGACGTGCGCCGCCGGGTGGGCCTTGTGTTTCAGGATGCGGATGATCAGTTGTTCTGCCCGACCGTCGCCGAGGATATCGCCTTTGGCCCGCTCAACCTGGGCAGAACACGCGACGAAGCACTTGCCATCGTTGAAAGCGTGTTGGGTGATCTGGACCTGATGCATCTGAAGAACCGCATCACCCACAATTTGTCAGGGGGTGAAAAACGGCTGGTTACGCTGGCGACCGTTCTGGCGATGGAGCCCGAGGTTCTGCTGCTTGATGAACCCACCAACGCGCTGGACCCACGGAACGAGGCCCGGCTGCTGGAAATCCTCCGGGCATTGCCGCAAGCGATCCTTCTTGTCAGCCATTCCCCGGCCTTCCGCGCCGAACTGGCACCGGATGCGCTGGATTTGCGAGACGGAAAACTGGTTTCTGTCTGACAGGACCAATACGTGTTCAGCTGTTCCGCTTTCGGCTCATAAGCCCATATCTGACTGCCCATGCGCGAAACGACAGGCGTCTGCGACGGTCCTGTTTCACCGGGTGTTTCGACGGCGCGCCACCTTTTCGGTTGAACTCGAAAACGTCAATGATGCGCTCGGCGCAACCGCAGGCTTCGCCCATGCCAACTTTGGCAAAGTAGAATTTTTCGAAACGTTCCGGGTTTGGCATGGCACCCCTCCTGTTCAAGCGTAACTCCAAAAGCCAAGTGCCGCCAAATCACTTTGTTGCGGATGCAGAGGGGGTCCTATGGCGCGGCGAATGCGCTTCCCGTCCAGACATTGTCCAATTGATTGAAGACCGGCGAGGTGATGAGCATCTCGGCAGGGTACAGCAATTGCAGCTCATCCGCGAACCGCGTGACGCCGGGTACAAGCCCGGTGATGTTTTGCCACGCGGCCCAGCTGCCGGGATCGGACAGGCTGGTGGGATTGCCGGGATCAGCCGCCTGGTGCCAACCGGCCGCATTCAGGATCGGCGAAAGGGCAAAGCGCGCATCGTTGCTGTCAACCTCGGAACAGGCAGCAGCATCGCATTCCCAGCTTGTCCAGTCTGCCGCCGCGATGGTCCCGGCAATCGGGGCGGCGGCGTCGATGACCCGTGCCAGAACCTCGAACCCGCCACCCGCAGTCGGACGGCTGAGCGACAGCGGGTCGGTGGCCACGGCATGCAGCGCCGCGGTCGGTGCCAGGCTGAGGGTTCGACCGATCAAAGCCAGCTGTGCGATGCCGTCGGTCACGGGGCCTGATCCGGCGGCCGGAAGGACCCTGACAGGTGTCAGGATCGGCACCGCACCGCCACGTATCGCGATCTCCTGCAACGCATTGTCGAAGGCCGGAACGAAATCACTGCGGATCGTATAGCTCAGCGGGAAACTGGCCTGCTGCGGACCAACGGGCCTTGCACCGTCGCGGGTGATGAAAGACATCGGCGGAACGGCACCCGGTTGCGGCAGCGAAATCTGCGGTCCCGCGATACCCAAAGCGGCCGCGATCATGCGAGCGCGCTGTTCGGCCTCACCATACTCGCTCAGCAGATTGATATAGCCGCCGATCTCGGTGATGTTGCGCGGCGCAGGGATGCGCGAAGGGGCAATATCGCCCGCAATGGCCAGCCTATGGGCAATCACCTCACGGGCGCGCTGGATCGCAGGAGAGTTGGTCGTTTCAAGAATGTTGATGATCGCCTCGGCAAGGCTTTCATCAATTCCCGGTTTGTCCGTCACATTTGTGCTCGTGTCACTCATTGTCGTCCTCCGCAGGGGCGTTCAGGCCATTGAGGAAATCCAGCACCGACTGGCTGCCAGCCTTAGTCGCGCTGCCGTCATCGGCATCCGCGTTCGCCTTGGTGAAGGCCCCGAAAAGCTTGGCCAGAAGCAGTGTGTTGGACGGGTTGGCCAAAGCCGCAGCCCCGCCGGGGAAATCCTTGAACAGGTTTTGCGTAAAGGCTGCCCGGTTGCCGTCTGCCTGTCCGCCAATCAATGCGGCGACACCCGAGGCGTTCTTGGCGATATCCTCAAACCCCTTGATCTTGGCGGCGTTGCTGGCATCGAACGCCTTTTTGTCAGCGGCGGCTTTCTTGGCCTCTTCCTCTTTGCGGGCGGCAGCGATTTCCTGACCTTTACCCGCAAGTTCCGTGGCCTTTCCAACCAGTTCTTTCGTCAGATCCGTTGCCGTGTCGATGGCCTTGTCTCGCCCCGCAGCGACCGATTGCGTTTCAAGCGCCAGCTGGGCTTGCAGTTCCTTCAGGCCCGTAAGATCGGTTCCCGCCCGCGCAAGATCAGGCGCGGCCTTGAGGATTTCGGCCAGTTGCGACGTGGGCACAGCCTGGCCGGTGCCAATGTCGCCCCCTGCAATAGTAAGCGTGTTCGAAGGCTGGTTGTTCGGCAGGTCTGACGGCGCGCGGGTGCCAAAGATGGCGTCACTGTCAGCAGGCAGGACCGGCGCGTCGCCAACCGGCGGCGGTGTCGGGCTGTCCTGCCAGTTCCAGAAGCGGCGGTGGTCGATCATCTCGCAGGAATTGCAGCGGCCCAGAAC
>NZ_JBXWSL010000114.1:0-5657 GCF_059613425.1 Ruegeria sp. BHSA123
GCCAGCGGCTCAAGCAAATGCCGCAATCAAAGGCCGGACACAGGACTGTACTGACCAGCCGCGCAATCAGAGCATTTTGTCCTTGCAAAGCAGACGCCATCCACACAGGACTTAGCAGCCTGATGCAGATGCGGCGAACTTCGCGATCGAACTCGCATCCCGTCGCGGAGAACACCTCGACGCCGTCGCCCGGGAGCTCAACGAGCGGCCGAGAATAACCTTGAATTACTTCTCACTCGCGGAGAAGTTCGAGGAGCGTGTTGCGGCCATCGGTTGAACCGGCAGCGCAAACCGGACATTCACGACCATGCATTGCTAACTCCGAAATATACAACAAAACTGCCAGTTGCAGAGATTGCATCGATTTTGGCAACCCACCAATTAATGCCGTCGGCTAATTTATTAACGTCGCACTACAACTTCTCCAAACTGATCCAACGAGGACCTCATCTTCCAAGTTTTCTTTTGGCTCAAGGGAGCAGGGAACGAGTCACTGATTTCGCCGATATTCGTTCGGTGTGACACCAGTCCACCTTTTGAACGCTCTGGAAAAACTTGTTGCACCGGAGAAACCAAGCAACTCGGCGATCTCCTCGTTCGGTGCGGATCTATCGCTGTCAATGATTTCTAGGGCCCTCTCTCTACGCCCCTTGTCGCGGATCTCTTGGAACGAGGTGCCCAATTCAGACATCGTGCGCTGTAGGCTCTTTGGATGGACGCCGAGGTTACGCGCGAGTTCCTCGAGGCCGAAGGTTCGCTCACCAATCTTTTGGAAGCAGACCTTTTCGACCCATTTCAGGATCGCATCGCGCGGGGAAGTATCGCGGAACTCTCCACGCGAGGTGGGCGGGATTTTCCAGTTCAGGGCTAGTGGCCGTTGCAGCCACTCAGAGGGAAACCCGATCTGAACACTGTTGCACTTTCGTTTCAAGAAAGAAGACTTCGGAAGCAGATCCAGCGGAATACCTGCGTTTTCCTGCGCCGTAACTGTTATGCGAGACGGATTGAAATCGTCTTCGGTCACTAACCGCAGGAGGGTCAACCACAGGCTCGCAGTGGCGGCATCTGCCTGAACGACGGGTGCTGCCGGTAAGAAAGTCCTCTCAGCTCGGATCACGGTGACATTTGCATTGATTTGGAGGGAGTATCGAACGTTGTTGATCTGCCGGTCGAGTTCGAGAATAGCCAGCGGTAGGAACTCTGCGAGGGTGTGGGATATCGCATAGCTCTCCCGGACAAAGACGGGGCCCGCCTCGACGAATGTCTCAGCTGCGCGCGCCGAGAAATACGGGTCGTTGAGCACATCGGCCATTTTCTCGACGGCCTTGTAGAGTGCATTGCCGGTGATCATCGCAGCCGGGTCGGTGAGATCGACCTGGTCAAGCCCAGCCGCCTTGAGAACAGGGCCAGCCTTGCCGCCGCGCTTCTCGAACAGATCAAGGAAGGGGCGAAGCTGCAGAGCGCGGTTGAACGCGATTCGCTCAGAGACCATTTGTCTGTCGTCCGTTGTTAGTTCTACACGACGATGTACATGCCGTTCACTACGAATACTCCCAGAACGCACTTTCAAGGACAAGTTTCTACACTACCTGTCGCGTGAGGGCATACAGTTTTGTTTTGATTAGCGTTTAGTATCCTTTTTGCGAAAGACCACGTTTCCAGAAGGTGGTCGAAGGTAAAGGTACATCGCCTATGAAACCAGAAAGAACTTTGTCCGCAATCGGCACCTTGGCGGTTTTGGTCGCGACCGCAACGACAGCGTTTGCCAACGATATCGTGATCTTAAATGGGCGCGTGATCGACCCGGAGACGGGCCTCGATGCGATCCGCAACGTTGGCGTGGAGGACGGCCGTATCTCGGCGATCAGCGAGTTCTCGCTTGAAGGTGACACGGTGATCGATGCTAAGGGGCACGTCGTCTCGCCGGGGTTCATCGACCTGCACGCTCACGGGCAGAGTATTGGTGACTATCGGATGCAGGCGATGCAGGGGGTGACAACGGCGCTAGAGCTAGAATCTGGCGTTTTGCCCATCGCCGACTGGTATGACAGTCAGGCTGCCAAGAACCTGCCAATCAATTACGGTGCGGCGGCGGGCTGGACCTATGGCCGGATCGCCACCTTCGACAACACCGACCCGCTGGCAACCGTTGAGTTCTTCCAAGCGGCCCAGGCCGAAAACGACTGGAAGATGGACATCGCCGACCAAGATCAGTCCGAGCGGATTCTGTCGCTGGTCGAACAGGGACTCAAGGAGGGGGGCCTTGGTATTGGGGTAAACGCGGGCTACGCGCCGGGATACGGGCAAAAGGAGTATTTTGCGCTGGCCGAACTGGCCAACGAATACGGCGTGGCGACCTTCACCCATGTTCGTTACGCCAGCAACATCGAGCCGCAGAGTTCATTCGAGGCGCTCAAGGAATTGATCTCGAACGCCGCCATCACCGGCGCGCACATGCACATCTGCCATATCAACAGCACGTCGATGGCTGATATCGAGGCCACACTCGCCCTTGTCGAAGAGGCGATGGACAAGGGTATCAACATCACCGTGGAAGCCTATCCCTACGGCGCGGCGAGCACCGTCGTCGGCGCGGCCATGTTTACTGGGCCCGACTGGCGGGACCGGATGCAATCGACAGCCGAGAATTTTCAGCTCGGCCAGGATCGCATGACCGAAGACCAACTCGACGACTATCAGGAGAACAAGCCGGGCACTTTCATCACCTGGCACTTCCTCGATGAGAGCAAGGCAGAAGATTTGGCTAAGCTCGACCTGTCGGTGACTCATCCTGCGACGCTGATCGCCTCGGACGCAACTTTCTGGTCGTACTTCGACGACAAGGGGAACATTCAGACTTACACCGGCGATGAATGGCCACTTCCTGACAACGTGTTCGCCCATCCGCGATCTGCCGGAACCTTTTCGAAGGTCCTGCGCAGCTATGTACGCGAGCGTGGTGTGCTTTCGATGAGCGAGGCGATCCGCAAGATGTCGCTGATGCCAGCGCAGACGCTGGAAGACTTCGTGCCGCAGATGCGCCGCAAGGGACGTCTGCAGGTGGGCATGGATGCCGACATCGTGGTGTTCGACCCTGAGACGGTCTCTGACAGGGCCAACTACGAGAACGCGAACCAGCCTGCCGTGGGCGTGCAGACCGTGCTGGTAAACGGCGGATTCGTTGTCCAGGATGGCGCGCTTGTCCTCGACGCGCCGCATGGCCAGCCGATCCGCAGGACGCAGACGCAGTAAACACCGGGCCTCCAACAAAATTTGAAAGGAGCACCTTGCTCATGAAGCCGCTCTCGACCCTCGCGATAACCACGCTCGCATCTGCGTTCTTCTGTGTCGGCATCGCTCAGGCGCAGGATTACGATCTCGTCATCTCGAACGGCCGGGTCATGGATCCGGAGACGCTATACGACAGCATCGCAAATGTCGGCATTTCGGACGGCCGTATCGTGGCGATCTCCAAGGAGGCGCTGAGCGGTGCCGAGGAAATCGATGCAACAGGTCACATCGTGGCGCCTGGATTCATTGACACCCATTTCCACTGGCAACAACCGATGGGCTATGCGCTTGGCCTGCGTGACGGACTGACTTCGAGCATGGACCTCGAGGAGGGCTGCGCAGGAACATTCATCGCGCGGTGGTATGAGGAACGCAAAGGCAAGAACCAGGCGAATTTCGGGTGCGCCTCCAGCCACGAACAAGCCCGCGCCATCGTGCTCGACGGTTTCGACGACGAGGAAACCCTTCTGCTGGGGCCGGCGGCGGCGCTTACCTCCCGCAAGGGATCGGGTTGGAGTTTGGACAAGGCGGATTACGACACTGGTAACAAGATTCTGCAGATCATCGACGAAGGCCTTCAGGCTGGCGCGCTCGGTATCGGATCGACATTGGGATACATGCGCGATGGTGTCACCACGCGTGAGTTGTTCGAGGTGCAGAAGATTGGCGCGCGATATGGTCGCCAGACTGCCGTTCATACGCGTTTCACACCCGATGGCGACGTGTTGGAAAACGTCGGTGCGCAAGAAGTCATTGCCAATGCATTGGCTCTGAACGCGCCCGCAATACTGCAGCACTTCAACAATCCCGGCTGGCGACTCACGCATGAACTCATCGCGCGGCTTCAGGAGAACGGACATAATATCTGGGGAGAGATCTACCCCTATTCCGCCGGATCGACCACGGTGAACGCAGTCTTCCTCAAACCCGAAAACTGGGTTGAAAGACAGGGGCATCGCTACGAAGACACGATGCAGGATCCGATTACAGGTGATTTCTATACGCAGGAAAAATACGATCAGGTCCTGAAGGATAATCCGACCCAAGAAATTCTGTTGTTCAAGACTCCGCCAGAGGACTCAGTCAAATGGTTGACTCTCAGGGGGACAACAATGGCCAGCGATGCGATGTTCGCGGAGCCTCTTATGGCGCCTTGGAATACTCCATTTGAGAAGTTGGGAAACATGCATCCGCGCGGCGCCGGGGCGCGCGCTGCAACACTGCGCCTTGGGCGCGAAAACGACATCCCGATGATGCAGCTTTTGTCGATCCTCAGCTACAACGCGGCGCACCATCTGGGCCGTACGGGGCTGAAGGCCATGCAGGAGCGGGGCCGGGTTCAGGAGGGCATGATCGCCGATATCGTGGTGTTCGACCCCGAAACCGTTGCCGACAATGCGACCTATGATCAGGGATCAATCCCCTCGACCGGGTTCAAGGCGGTTATTGTGCATGGCGAGGTGACCGTGCGTGACGACGAACTGCTGGAGGTCTTTGCCGGCCAGCCGATCCGCTTCGAGCCGGAAGACAAACCGCGGTTCGAGTCGGTGTCGGAAGACGCTTGGAACCGGGAGTTTTCCACCGGCATGCCGGATGTGGCGCCGGGCGTTCCTCCGCAGGGAGGGAATTGAGCGATGCAGACATTGGCAGCCAAGCTGCGCACGCGACTGCTGCGGAGCCTCATCGCCGTCTTTCTGACAGCCACAGGCGCGTTCGCCGAGCAGGTCGCAATCTCGTTTCGCGACTTGCCGGACCCGGTTGCGCTGCAGTTCGACGACCCTTTTCGCGACATGGGGTTCGAGATGATGGGGGAACTTCGAACTTTTGTCCGTCTTGAGCAGCGGCTTGCGAACGGGGAGGTTCCGGAGGAGGCGCGACCGCGGCTCGAGGCGCGGCTTGAGACGGCACGCGGCGCGCTAAGGCTTGCCGGCCATGACATTGAGGGACTTTTGGCACAGCGATGGGTTGTAGCCAAGGCCCGCAAGCGTGCGTTCTTTTCAACCAATCCAAACCTCCACCAGGCGACGGTAACCATCACCGGATTTCTCATTCCAGCTGGCACAAACGAGGACGGTTTCACCGTCGGCTATCTTGTTCCGGAGGTGGGCATGTGTAGCCACATGCCTCCGCCACCTCCAAATCAGCTGATCCGGGTGACGTGAGAACGGCGGTGAGAAAGTCGACCACGGTAGCGGCGGGATAACCCTGCTGCGGGCGGCGTAAAAGTCGTCCATCTTTGCCCTTCTTTTCGTAACGGGGGGGGCGGGAGGATCTTTTCCGTGGATTTGTATCGTAAAGTGCGTCTGGCCTGTGCCGAGGGCATGAGCCAGCGAGAAGCGGCCCGGCATTTCGGGATATCACGTGAC
>NZ_JBXWSL010000115.1:0-5546 GCF_059613425.1 Ruegeria sp. BHSA123
AACCTGCCGTAACTTTGAGACAATCTCTTCCGGCTTCGGTCGCTTGTTTGCCATTCTTGGTCCTCCGTTTCCTAAACATAGCGGTGGACCAGTTCAGATGGGGAGGCTCAAAAGGGTTGTCCGTAAAAAACGTGCCAAGGACATCCGGTGTTGGATTGTAGCCCATATTTACAGTCTGAATAAGAACGCTGATGCCTTAGGACACATGTGCGCAGGCTTTAAATTGTGAAGCTCAGGCACAAAAAAGGGGCCGCGTAACCGCCACCCCTTTATATGGTTCCAAGCGCTTGAGATCAGCCGTTCACGCTGTCTTTCAGTGCTTTCGCGATGGTCATTTTCACAACCTTGTCGGCTTCTTTGGTGAAGGTTTCACCGGTTGCCGGGTTGCGGACCTGACGCTCAGGGCGTTCGCGGCAGTAGATTTTGCCGACGCCAGGCAGGGTCACTGCACCACCTGCGGAAACTTCGCGCGTGATCAGGCCGGTGATGGCCTCAAGCGCAGAGTTCGCGGATTTCTTATCGGTTCCCATTTCCTCAGCGAGAGCAGCAACCAGCTGAGTCTTTGTCATAGGTTTTGCCATTTCTTGGTCTCCTTAACGTGCCCGATCTATAGGGCCTCACCGCGTAACTGTAACGGGATATTGTGGCCAAACACAACGAATAGTAGCGCAGAAACCCCTAAAAATATGGGGAAAACGTTGCTTTTTTGCGTCAGAGGAAGGCAGTTTCGTCGAAGGAACGCAATTTCCGGCTGTGCAAACGCTCTAACGGCATGCCACGCAGGTGCTCCATGGCGCGTATCCCGATCATCAAATGACGGCTGACCTGGGTGGTATAAAAGGACGACGCCATGCCCGGCAGCTTTAGTTCGCCGTGCAGGGGTTTGTCCGAAACGCACAACAATGTGCCGTAAGGAACGCGGAAGCGATAGCCGTTCGCGGCGATGGTGGCGCTTTCCATATCCAGCGCGATGGCCCGCGACTGGCTGAGGCGCTGAACCGGCCCGGATTGATCGCGCAGTTCCCAGTTGCGATTGTCGACCGATGCAACTGTTCCCGTCCGCATGATCCGCTTCAGTTCATACCCTTCCAGCTCGGTCACCTCGGCCACGGCGCGTTCCAGCGCGACCTGAACTTCGGCCAGGGGCGGGATGGGCACCCAGACCGGCAGGTCATCATCCAGAACCTTGTCATCACGTAGATATGCATGGGCCAGAACGAAATCGCCCAATGCCTGCGTGTTGCGCAATCCGGCGCAATGGCCAACCATCAACCACGCGTGCGGGCGCAGAACCGCGATATGGTCGGTCGCAGTTTTCGCATTCGAGGGGCCGACACCGATGTTCACCAAAGTAAGACCCGAACCATCTTCACGCTTCAGATGATAGGTTGGCATTTGCGGCAGTTTCAGCGGTTGCTCGATTTCTGCGTCCGGCTCCGTGATCTCAACATTCCCGGTCGAGACAAAGCTGGTATACCCGCTGCTGGGATCAGCCAACTGCTCACGGGCGTAGTTCTCGAATTCCGAAACATAGAACTGATAGTTCGTGAACAGAACGTGGTTCTGAAAATGCCGGGCATCTGTCGCTGTGTAATGTGCCAGTCGCGCAAGTGAATAATCGACGCGCTGGGCAGTAAACAATGACAAGGGCCCGACGGCGTCTTCATGATCGTGCACGCCGTTAACGATGTCGTCATTCGTGGTGGTCAGATCCGGCACGTCAAACACATCGCGCAGGGTGAAAGCAGCCGCCCCCTGATGCGGCACAACCAGACCTGACGTATTCGCCACGGCAAAATGCACCGGAATAGGTGTGTCCGACGCTGCAATCGTCACCGGTTGGTCGTGATTCTTGATCAACAGGGCAATCTGCTGGGTCAGGTAGGACCGGAATAAATCCGGGCGCGTTACGGTTGTAGCGTGAACACCGGGTTCCGCCACATGCCCAAAACTCAGGCGGCTGTCGACTTGAGCATAGGTCGACGTCATTATGCGAATCTCGGGGTAATAGGCCCTGTATCTGGCGGTTGGTGCTCCATTTTGCAGTACCTTCGAGAAGCTGTCGCACAGAAATTCTGTTGCTTGAGTGTAAAGCTCCTCCAGTCGCGCAACTGCGGCTGCGGGATCGGTGAACTGTTCTGGCGAAAGGGCCTCAGGTGTCAGGAGTGTCGTCATGCCAAGGGTTCCAGAAGATCAATTTTTTTGAATGTGCGCACGTCAACCAGCCCGAGATCAGAGATCCTGAGTTCCGGTATGACGACCAACGCCAGCAGCGAATGTTGCATATATGCGTTGTTCAGATTGCAGCCACATTCCTGCATGGCTTGAACCATCCTGTCCGCCTTGGCCGCAACTTCAGCGGCCGGGCTGTCGGACATCAGACCGGCAATGGGAAGTTCGACCATCGCCAGTTCCTGGCCGTCCCGGAAGATCGTGATGCCGCCACCCACCTCGGCCAGTCGATTCGCGGCCAGCGCCATCTGTTCACGGTCCGTGCCGACGACGATCATGTGGTGACTGTCATGTGCCACGGTCGAGGCCATGGCCATTTTTCCCTGATATCCAAACCCCGAGACAAAGGCATTGGTGACGCCCCCTGTCGCCCGGTGTCGTTCGACCAGTGAGATCTGACATACGTCACCCTCACCTTCAACAAGCCCGCCGATAATCGGCAATTCGGCTTTCAGCGCTTTAGTGGGGGCCTGGTTTTCTACCACGCCAATGACGTTGGCCCTTACCTTGTTTGCGCCCTTCGGCGCCGTGATCTCAAAATCGGTCGAGGTCAGCGCATGCTTCAGATGAACCGTGCGACGTGCCTTGTCGGGCCAGTTTAGATGGGGGCAATCAACCTTGATCACCCCGTTTTCCGCGACAACCTGCCCGCGCGCTATGACCAGTTCGACCGGCAATTCGGTCAGGTCAGAGCTGAGGATGATATCCGCCCGTCGTCCCGGCGTGACCGATCCAATCTCGCGTTCCAGACCGAAATGCGTGGCGGTGTTGATCGTCGCCATCTGCACGGCAACAAGCGGGTCACAGCCGCAGGCAATGGCGTGGCGCACGACGCGATTCATATGCCCTTCATTGACCAGCGTTGCAGAGTGGCAGTCATCCGTGCACAGGATGAAATTGCGCGCATCCAGGCCTTTCTCGGTTACTGCGGTAATCTGGCTTTCAACGTCATACCAGGCCGAGCCCAACCGCATCATCGAACGCATTCCTTGACGAACCCGTGCGATGGCATCCGCTTCGCAGGTGCCTTCGTGGTCATCGGCAGGTCCGCCAGCCACGTAAGCCGCAAAATCAGGCCCTAAATCAGGGGATGCGTAATGCCCGCCAACAATCTTTCCTGCCCGCTGCGTGGCCGCAATCTCGGCCAGCATCTTGGGATCGCCGTGAATCACGCCGGGGAAGTTCATCATTTCACCCAAGCCGATGATCCCGGGCCATTTCATCGCCTCGGCGACGTCTTCGGGGGTGATTTCATAGCCTGTCGTCTCTAACCCCGGTGCAGACGGCGCGCAGGAGGGCATCTGAGTGAAGATGTTGACCGGCTGCATCATTGCTTCGTCATGCATCATGCGCACACCATCCAGCCCCAACACATTGGCGATCTCGTGCGGGTCGGTGAACATACTGGTTGTGCCATGAGGGATCACCGCGCGAGCAAACTCGGCGGGGGTCAGCATCCCCGATTCGATGTGCATATGCGCGTCGCATAAGCCGGGCAGGATATAGCGGCCTTGCGCGTCGATAACCTGTGTCTCTGGTCCGGTACAATGCGAGGCGTCTGGACCGACAAATGCAATCCGGCCTGCGGCGATTGCAACAGAATGGTTCGGCAGCAGTTCGCGGCTGTGCACATTTACCCAAGTCCCACCCGTTATTACCGTATCTGCTGCCTCACGTCCGGCAGCAACTGCGATCAATTTGGGGGCGACATCGGGCCAAGTTGGGAAGGGTGTGTTTTCCATGGCTCAACTTTCACGAATGCGCGCGCGGGTGCAACCCCGGTTCTTCACTACTGCCGACGGATCACAATCCTGCAAATCTGCCCATCCCGGCCATCGAAAGCTGACATAGGTGCCGACAGCGCCCAGGAACCCGTCGAGTTTACGTTTCGGACCCGAATTCTCGCCGTATCCAGTTCGCAAAGGTGACGGCCCCGGGCGTATCCTCAGCCTGAGGGGAGAGCAGCAGATAATACGCCTCGGGCATCGGGGCGCGATGCTCAAATGGTGCGATCAGCCGCCCCTGATCGATCAGGTGACCCGCGATGGTGTCATGGGCCAGGCACAGGCCACCTCCGGCCATCGCGGCTGACAAACAAACCAAATAGGTTGTTGCGTAGGTAATAGAAGGATTCTGCCAATTCAGACCCTGATCTTCCGCCCATGTCGCCCAGTTGATCAAAAGGTTGGAACAGTCGAACAGGGGTTTTTCCTGAAGGTCTTGCAGACACACCTGATATCCCGGCGCGCAGACGGGATAGTAATATTCAGAGCGCAGCATTTCTGTTCTGGTCGTATCCGAAGGTCGAAGGGAAAACCTGATCTCGACCGCTGCGCCTTCGGCCATCTCGCGCGGCTCCCACAACTCGGTGAAGATGTTCAGCTGAACATCCGGGTGTTCCGCCCGAAATAACGGCAGGCGCGGGGCCAGCCAGTTCACGGCGAAACTGATGTTGCACTGCACCTGTACCGCGTTCTGTTGCGCGCCAGTAACCGCCTGAGTGCCCCGTATCAGCGTCCGAAACGCCTCGCGCACCACCGGCAAATAGGTGATCCCGGCCTCTGTCAGCTCAAGCGCCTTCGGGCGTCGCAGGAACAATGGCTGACCCAGATGACCTTCCAGCGATTTGATCTGCTGACTGACCGCACTTTGCGTCATGTTCAGATCCCGCGCCGCGTCGGTGAATGACAGATGGCGGGCTGCGGCTTCGAATGTGCGCAGCCAGCCCAGCGGGGGAAGCCTGTTTTGCATCGACATAACTCCGGCATAAGTTCAGCTAATGGGATAGTTGCGTTTTTTTCGTTGGTCAAATTGCCGGACCAAATGCAGGCTTTGGTCATTCGCAGTTGTCAAAGGACTCCACACATGAGCCTCACTAGCCTTCGCCCCAATATCGACCATTGGTCAGAACGTGTGGACATGGCCGCAACCTTTCGCTGGACAGCCCGGCTGAATATGCATGAAGCCGTTGCCAACCATTTCAGTCTTGCTGTGAACAAAGACGGGACGCAGTTCCTTATGAACCCCAATCAGGCGCATTTCTCGCGTATTCGCGCGTCTGATCTGTTGCTGTTGAACGCCAACGATCCGGATGTGATGTCACAGCCCGGTGCACCTGATCCCACGGCCTGGGGCCTGCACGGCTCGATCCATCGCCATTGCCCACACGCGCGCTGCGTCATGCATGTGCATTCGATCTTTGCAACTGTTCTGGCCTCACTGGCCGACAGTACGCTTCCGCCAATCGATCAGAACACTGCGACCTTCTACAATCGCTACGTTGTTGACGAAGAATTTGGCGGGTTGGCTTTTGA
>NZ_JBXWSL010000116.1:0-5289 GCF_059613425.1 Ruegeria sp. BHSA123
ACAAGCTGTGCCAATCCAAGCAACCCGATGGTCAGGTAAACACCAACCGTTTCAATCCCATAAACCTGCGCCACGCCAAACATCGCCAAGGTCAGCAACAGCGAGCCACCATACCCGATCACATAGCGCCGACGCTCGCGACGATGCATTTCAGAGCGCTTATCCATAGGTCAGACCTCCGAAATACACGATGGTAATGATCCCAATCCAGATCAGATCGAGAAAATGCCAGAACAACGCCAGTCGCACCACGCGCGAGATAACCACATCCGTCATACCCTTGACGCGCAGCTGGATACCCAAAACGATCAACCAAAGGCATCCAGTCGCAACGTGCAGACCATGCAGTGGGACCAACCCGAAAAAAGCCGACAGAAAACCGCTGCGCTGCGGAATGCCGCCTTTATCCGCCATAGCCATGAAGTCACGCACTTCAAGCACCAGAAAACCAAGCCCAAGCGCAAGAGTGACGCCAAACCATAAGACAATGCGACCGCGCGGCAGATTGTACTTCAACGCCAGCATGGCAAGACCCACTGTCAGGCTGCTGGTCAGCAGTATCATGGTCTGCGCAAAGACACTTTTCAGATCAAACAACTCGTGCGGGCCGGGGCCACCTGCCTGCGCATCGATCATCGTTATGTAAATCGCAAACATCAGGCCAAAATAGACCAGATCGCTCATCAAGAAGACCCAGAACCCAAAGGTGACAACCTCGGTTGCCTTGTGGGCACTGGCGTGATGTTCCCCTAGATTGATACCGGGATAGCTGTGAGTGGGCGCGCGCTTCATGTCGCCACCTCCAGATCCGGGCGGGCAAGGCCGCGGTTTTCCGGAGAAGTTTCATAATCGCGATCAACCGCCGCTTCGCTGTGGACCAATGCCAGCCAGGCTTCGTGGTCCCTTCGCACCTCTTCCGCTGGGATGGTGAGTTCTGTACTGTCATCGAATGTCCAGATGATCACCACAAGGATCATCAAAACCGTCATTAACGCCGCAAGCCACCAGATCCACCAGACCAGCGCAAACATCCATATGCCACTGAGAACGCACAGAACAAAGCCAATTCCCGTGTTTCGGGGCAGTTCGATATCTTCATAAGCGTCTGGTGTTGGATAGGCCGTTCCTTTTGCCTTCTGTGCCGTGAACTCATCCCGATCCGAAACCTTGGGGATGATCGCAAAGTTATAAGCGGGAGGCGGTGAAGGGATAGACCATTCCAATGTGCGACCATCCCAGGGATCCCCAACCGGAACACGGGTTTGGTCGCGGTCACGAATGCTGACCCATAGCTGGATCAGGATCGAGAACAATCCACAAGTAATAACAATCGCTCCGATGATGGCCACGATCATGAAAGGGTGGAAAGACGGATCGCTATAGCTGAAAGATCGGCGCGGCATGCCCAACAGCCCGACGAAGTAGAGAGGCATGAATGTCAGCAAAAACCCCCCGGTCCAGCAATAAACAGAAACCCGGCCCCAGAATTCGTTCAGTCGGAATCCAAAGGCCTTGGGGAACCAGTAATTGTATGCCGCCAACAATCCGAACAACACGCCAGGCAATAACGCGTTGTGGAAATGAGCTACCAAAAACAGCGTATTGTGAACCTGGTAGTCTACGGTTGGATTTGCCAGGATCACGCCGCTCAGCCCGCCGATGGCAAACAGCATCAAAAATGACAACCCATAAAGCATCGGCACCGAGAACCGAATGCGTCCCCGCCACAACGTCGCCATCCAGTCATAGACTTTCACGCCGGTTGGGATGGCAATCAGCATGGTCGCGATACCAAACACCGCGTTGATCAGCGCGCTTTGACCCATGGTGAAAAAGTGGTGCAGCCAGACTGTGAACGACAACACGGCGATCGACATGGTCGCGATGACAAGCGAGTTGTAGCCATAAAGCCGTTTGGCCGAGAAGGTCGCAAACACCTCGGAATAGATGCCATAAGCAGGCAAAACCAGCAGGTAAACCTCGGGGTGGCCGAACAGCCAAAACAGATTGGCATAGTTCATCATGTTGCCACCGAGGTCGTTTGTGAAAAAGTGGAAATCAAGATAGCGATCAGCGGCAAGCATCAGCGCGGCGACACTCAAAGGCGGCATAGCAAAGACGATCAAGATCGAACTGCAAATGATTGTCCAGCAATACATCGGCAGCCGCATGAACGTCATGCCCGGCGCGCGCAACTTGTAGATCGTTACAGCAAAATTGATACCGGTCAGTGAGGTGCCAATGCCCGAAACAACGATTGCCCAGATCCAGTAATCCGGTCCAACACCGGGATTGAACGCCGCGCCGGTATACGGTGGATAGGCTGTCCAGCCTCCGGTCGAAAACTCTCCAATCACCAGCGACACCATCAGCATCATGCCTGACGAAACCGTAAGGCCCAGACTAATCTGGTTTAGTCGCGGGAATGCCACATCGCGCGCGCCGATCATCAGCGGGACAATGTAATTCGCAACACCAAAGACAAAGGGAACGGCAACAAAGAAGACCATGATTGTGCCGTGAGTGCTGAAAAGCTCGGCAAAATGTTCGGCTTCGAGGAAACCGTCGCCGGGCCCGGAAGCCTGCTGCGCGCGCATGACAACGCCTTCAAGCACACCGCGTGCCAGCATCACGATGGCAAAGACGATATACATGACACCGATCTTCTTGTGATCGACGCTGGTCAGCCAATCGCGCCACAGGGGTGTCCACAGACGAAACCAGCTCAGCAATCCTACGACAACAACAACGCCAATAATCACAACAGCTGCGGCTGTATTGGCCACGATCTCATTAGTATTTGGGTTCTGGATCAACCCGGCAATCGGAAAAGCGTCCCAACTCAGACGCCCGAAGAAACCTGTCTCGGTCGGCGTCATTTTTGCGCCTCCTGCCCAAATGATGCAGTTCCAGGCTGTAGCTCGATCGGTAAAGGCTGACCGCTGTGGTAGCGGCTCAGGATACTCCGGAACAGGTCGTCTTCTATTGAGAAGTAGAGCGCATCATCCGGCATCCGAGATGTTCCCAAAGCGGCCTGTACTTCATCCCTGTCAGTCCGCATGGCCAGTTTCCGATACGTTTCCTTGTCTAGTTGAATGCTGTTGTTACGCACTTCTTCGACCCAAGTGGCGAAATCCTCACCACTCATTGCGATGGTGCGGAACTTCTGCTTGGTAAAGCCCCGTCCGTTGTACTGAGTGTTTTCACCTTGCATCACTTCCGGCGCATCCGCGACAAGATGTAACTGGGTGGTCATGCCCGGCATCGCATAAATTTGCCCAGCCAGCGCGGGTATCATAAAAGACTGCATTACGGTATCGGTCGTCAGCGTCAATGCAATTTGCCGCTTTGTCGGAATTCCAAACTCTCCCACTGTGGCGATCCCGAGATCTGGGTACAGAAACAGCCATTTCCAATCCAGACCGACAACCTGAACCCGCAGCGCCGGATCCTCACCAAACGGTGCCGAATACGGGTCAAGCCGATGCGTCGCCTTCCAAAGATAAAAGGACAGCAGGGCCACGATTATTACAGGTAAGCCCCACATGACAAATTCCAGCTTGGCCGAGAAATCCCAATCCGGTGCGTAAGGCGCAATGCGGTTGCTTCGGCGGCGATACCGAAACGCTATTATCGGGACCAGCACCAATACCGGGATAACGGCCAGCAGGATCAATACGGTCGCGCGAAGCAAATGCGTCTTCTGAACTGCCGCTATTGGGCCTTGCGGGTCCATAAAGCTGTCGCTGGCCAAAGCTGGTTGCGCCGAAGCGATCAACAGGAACACAGCGGCAAGTCTGAGCAAGGATGGATTGGACGAAACGACTTGTGCCACAGCTGACTGTCCTCTCCTCATCTCGATCCCATCCAACTATCGGCAAGTGGGTGAAATTTCTCAAGAGTTTTCCGAACCACAAATTGCCATCCTCAGCTTTCTTTCAACTTTGGGTATAAACAGCGACGGGTCGCGCGGCATCTTCCCGTTGACTTGCAAGGCCAGTCGGGACAGAAAAATCGTCAATGCGTACTTTGCTTGTCACTCTAGGATTGATCCTTCTGTCCCAGACCGCACTGGCACAGGATCGTGCAGCAATTGAACGCCAGTTTCAGTCGTGGCTGTTGGAGACGATCTGGCCCAAGGCGCAGGCCAAAGGTGTTTCACGCAACACACTGCAACAGGCGTTTTCCGGTGTTACTCTGAACTGGGACCTGCCGGATCTGGTTCCGCCCGGACATAAACGCAAAACGCCCAAGGCGCAAAAACAAGCCGAATTTGGCTCGCCCAGCCGGTATTTCAATACGGGGTCAATTCAGGGTGCAACGTCTGTCGGGCGCAGGATGGCAAAGCAACACTCTGCGATTCTTGCCAAAGTCGAAAGCAATACTGGCGTTCCTGCTCGTATCATTCTGGCAATCTGGGGCAGAGAAAGCGGCTATGGGCAGGTGCCAATCCGCCATGATGCGTTCAGGGTTCTGTCGACCAAGGCATTCATGAGCACACGCGCGGAATACTTCACGGCCGAGCTTATCGCAGCTCTGCAAATCGCAGAAGCGGGGCCCCTGCCAGCCCGGCAAATGAAAAGCAGTTGGGCAGGCGCGTTAGGGCAACCCCAGTTCATGCCATCAAGCTATTTGGATTACGCCGCAGATGGCAACGGCGATGGACAGGTCGATATCTGGGGGTCATCCGATGATACAATCACTTCGATTGGCAACTACCTGAAAAAGCACGGCTGGATCGCCGGGCGTGACTGGGGTTTCGAAGTGTCTGTGCCGGCAACCGTTTCATGTACATTGGAAGGACCCGACCAGGGGCAGTCAATTCAGCAGTGGGAAGCGATGGGCATAAACCGGGTCTCTGGCAAACCTTTTCCAGCCCACGAGATGAAGGGGGTAGGTTACCTGATGATGCCAGCAGGACGATTTGGTCCTGCTTTTCTTGTCACTCCGAATTTTTACGTTCTGAAGGAATACAACAAAAGTGATCTGTATGCTTTGTTCGTCGGCCATGTCGGTGACAGAATCCAATTTGGAAGCGACGATTTTGCAGGGCGGTGGGGCAAGGTCGGCGGTTTGTACCGTTCTGACATCGCAAAGATGCAGGGCGCGCTGGAAAGCTTGGGGTACGATGTCGGAGGCGTTGACGGCTTGCCAGGTTTCAAAACCCGCCGATCAATAGGCAGATGGCAGGAAACGATGGGTGTTGCACCTACCTGCTTTCCTGAAGCCTCGATGACAACGAAACTGGCCCGATAAGGCACCAAGCATGCGTTGAACGGTCGCTCTCGA
>NZ_JBXWSL010000117.1:0-5220 GCF_059613425.1 Ruegeria sp. BHSA123
ATGTCGTTTCCATGACTTCAGGGCTGACGCCTCATAGCGCAGGAGAACGCCCGCCTCAACGAGAATGAGTTTTCGGCTTTTACAGAAGATGCGGGATTTGTAAGGTCGCGCCCGGAATACGCCAAAAGGGGGCCGCTTTTGTCCACAGTCACGCCAATGATGGCGCAATACCTCGAAATCAAAGAGGCCCACCCGGATGCCCTGCTGTTTTATCGCATGGGTGATTTCTATGAGATGTTTTTCGAGGATGCCGTCAACGCTGCCGAGGCGCTGGATATCGCGCTGACCAAGCGCGGCAAGCACAATGACGAAGACATCCCGATGTGCGGCGTGCCGGTGCATTCAGCCGAAGGGTACCTTCTGACCCTGATCCGCAAGGGCTTTCGCGTTGCGGTCTGCGAACAGTTGGAAAGCCCGGCTGAAGCAAAGAAAAGAGGCTCTAAATCGGTCGTAAAACGTGATGTCGTGCGACTCGTCACGCCCGGAACACTGACCGAGGATGCGTTGCTTGAGGCGCGCCGACACAACTTTCTGGCTGCCTATGCCGAGGTCCGGGACGAGGCCGCGCTTGCCTGGGCGGATATATCAACGGGCGCGTTTCACGTGATGCCCCTGACCTCGGTCCGGCTCAGCCCCGAGCTTGCCCGGCTTGCGCCCTCCGAACTGATCGTGGCCGATGGAACGCAGGAAAAGCTGAACGAAACGCTGCTTGATCTGGGGATTTCACTGACGCCGGTCGGGCGCGCCAGTTTCGACAGCACGGCGGCGGAAAAGCGCATCTGCGGGCTGTTTCACGTGGGTGCCTTGGACGCGTTCGGCAATTTCGGCCGCGCCGAAGTGTCCGCGATGGGTGCGCTGATCGACTATCTGGAGATTACGCAAAAGGGCAAACTGCCCCTGCTGCAAACGCCGCTGAAAGAAACTGAGGATCGAGTCGTTCAGATCGACGCTGCAACGCGTCGAAACCTTGAGCTGACCCGTTCCCTGTCTGGCGGGCGCGCAGGATCGCTTCTTTCTGTCGTTGACCGGACTGTTACCCCCGGCGGCGCGCGATTGCTGGAACAGCGGCTTTCAAGCCCTTCTCGAAATCTGGATGTGATCCATGCCCGGTTTGACGCAGTCAGTTTCGCCGCTGGTGACAGCTTGATCGCGTCTGATCTGCGCGAAGCCTTGCGCAAAACCCCGGATCTGGACCGCGCCCTGTCGCGTTTGTCACTCGAGCGCGGCGGACCTCGTGACCTGACAGCCATACGCAACGGGCTGACACAGGCGGCCACGATTGCCGAAATCTGCACCGATCAGGATTTGCCTGTGTTGCTGGCGACCGCGCTTCAGAACCTTGTTGGTTTCGATGACTTGCTGACTTTGCTGGACGAAGCGCTGGTGGCCGAACCCCCGCTTCTGACCCGCGACGGAGGCTTTATCGCGCCAGGTTTTGATACTGAACTGGACGAGGCCCGCACCCTGCGCGACGAAGGCCGGTCCGTCATCGCCGGGTTTCAACGAAAATACGTCGAACACACCGGCATCACCTCGCTGAAAATCAAGCACAACAACGTGCTGGGCTATTTCATCGAAACCACGGCCACCCATGCCGAAAAGATGCTGAACCCTCCCTTTAGCGAAGCCTATATTCATCGCCAGACGACAGCCAACCAGGTGCGGTTTACAACCGTCGAACTGTCCGAGATCGAAACTCGTATCCTGAACGCCGGAAATCTGGCGCTGGAGATTGAAAAGCGGCTCTATCAAAGGCTTTCTGGCGCGATACTGGACCTCGCTGCCCGATTGAATCAGGCCGCCCGCGGGCTTGCCGAACTGGACTTGACGACCGCCTTGGCTGATCTTGCGCGGGGTGAAAACTGGTGCCGTCCAAAGGTTGACGGCTCTCGCGCATTCAATGTGCAGGGTGGTCGCCATCCGGTTGTGGAACACGCCCTCCGGCAGCAAAGTGGCGGTGCATTCATTTCCAATGATTGCGATCTGAGTGTCCAAGACGGTGCGGCTATATGGTTACTGACGGGTCCGAACATGGCCGGTAAATCAACCTTTCTGCGCCAGAACGCCCTGATCGCACTGCTTGCCCAAATGGGCAGCTATGTCCCGGCCGAAGAGGCGCATATCGGCGTCATCAGTCAGCTGTTCAGCCGCGTAGGAGCCTCGGACGATCTGGCGCGGGGGAGGTCGACGTTCATGGTCGAAATGGTGGAAACCGCCGCCATCCTGAATCAGGCCGATGACCGTGCATTGGTGATCCTGGACGAAATCGGCCGTGGTACCGCCACCTATGATGGCCTCTCGATTGCCTGGGCCACATTGGAACACCTGCACGCGGCCAACAAATGTCGCGCATTGTTTGCCACGCATTATCATGAGCTTACGGCTTTGGCCGGTAAACTCGAAGGTGTCGATAACGCCACCGTAGCGGTCAAAGAGTGGGATGGCGAAGTCATCTTCCTGCACGAGGTTCACAAGGGCGCGGCTGACCGGTCTTATGGGGTGCAGGTTGCGCAACTAGCCGGTTTACCCGCTTCTGTTGTCGAACGTGCCCGGATGGTTCTGGACCAGCTTGAAAAAACCGAACGCGAAGGCGGCAAACAAAAAGCGCTGATTGATGACCTGCCGCTATTCTCAGCAGCCGCGCCGCCACCCCCGCCCGCACCGAAAACTTCGCCAGTGACCAAGATATTGGAGGGTGTCCTGCCCGACGAACTGACCCCGCGCGAAGCGCTGGATCTGATCTACAAACTGAAAGAGGCGGCCAGATCCTGACCGCCCTTCATCTTTTCAAAAATACTCTCGCCGAAGGCTTGGCTTTGAAAAGCCAATCAGCTTGCTGGCGTTGAAGAGACCCCGACTTGAGCCGGACGCAACAGGCGGTCGTGCAGCATGAAACCCTCGGCAGACACCTGAATGATGTCCCCTGCCCGCGTGCCCGGCACCGGGGCCTCGAACATTGCTTCGTGCACATTCGGATCAAACCGGTCGCCAACCTGGGGCGTAATCACTTCGATCCCGTGTTTCTGGAACACATCCTTCAGGGCACGCATGGTCAGTTCGACGCCCTCCAGCAGCCCGGCGGCGACCTCTTTCTGCTCGTCAGTCGCGGCCTCAAGTGCGCGCTTCATGTTGTCGTAAACGGGCAGCATATCACGGGCCAGCTTGGAACCGCCATACTGCTCGGCATCGCGGCGCGCCTTGTCGCCACGTTTGCGTGCGTTCTCGGCATCGGCAAGCGCGCGCATGAATTTGTCTTTATACTCATCCCGCTCGGCGCGCAGCTCGTCCAGCTCGAGCGCCTCGTCACTGATCTCAGCAAACTCCTCGGCCAGCTCTTCCGCTTCTGCCGCCATGATATCGTCCAGAAAATCTTCGTTCTTGGGCTCTGCCATCTCTTACCCTCTAGCTCCGGTCGGATATCAGCTTGCCGACCAGTTGCGCCGTATAATCCACGATCGGCACGATCCGTCCATAATTCAGACGCGTGGGCCCGATGACCCCGACCGCACCGATTATCTTTCGATCAGCGTTCATATATGGAGACACCACCAAAGAGGAACCCGAAAGTGAGAAAAGTTTGTTCTCAGACCCAATAAAAATGCGCACACCCTCGCCGCTTTCCGTCAATTCAAGGAAATCCGCGATGTCGCGCTTGCGTTCCAGATCATCAAACAGGCTGCGAATACGCTCCAGCTCTCCGGCCTGGCCGGGTTCGTTCAACAGATTCGCCCGTCCCCGCACGATCAGACGGGCCGAGTCGGCTCCGTCTCCGTCCCAAGCGGCCAGCCCGCTTTCGACCAGCTCGCGCGCCAATACATCGATTTCCTGCTTGCGCGCCTGAATCTGTTTCTGCATCTGACGGCGTACTTCGCTAAGCGTGCGCCCCTCGATCAGCGCATTCAGAAAATTCGCGGCCTCGCGCATCGAACTGGGCGTCTGGCCGGGTGGTGGTGTGAACAGACGATTTTCGACATGGCCGTCCGAAAAGACCAGAACCACCAAAGCCTTGTCATGCCCCAAGGAAACAAACTCGATATGCTTGATTTCTGCTTCATGCTTTGGTGTCAGGACCAGCGACGCACCTTGCGTCAGGTGTGACAAAGCTGACCCGACCCGATCCAGCATTCCGCCAACATCGCCCGCGTTAGAGCCTAATGTTTCTTCCAGTTTTTGCTTGTCGTCGACGCCCAGATCGCCAACCTCAAGTAAACCGTCCACGAACATACGCAGTCCTTGCTGCGTCGGTACCCGACCCGCGCTGATATGCGGGCTGTCCAGAAGACCCAGAAACTCCAGGTCCTGCATCACATTGCGCACGGTTGCGGCACTGACCTTTTCCGACAGGCTGCGCGTCAGGGTTCGGCTTCCGACCGGCTCTCCGCTTTCCAGATAACTTTCAACGATCAGCCGGAACACCTCGCGCGACCGGTCGTTCATCTCGTCCAGAATTTTGCTCGCTTCACTCATGCGTTTTCCCCTGCTGGTTCATCATTAAATAGCAGGCAAATGAAAGGTCAATCGGGGTTGCATCGTAACGCTGCGGGGCGGTATCCCCAACCCAGCAAACAAAGGATTTCCCATGCGACCCTCTGGAAGAGACTTAAGTGAAATGCGCACCGTTTCAATCGAAACGGGGTTCACCAAACATGCCGAAGGTTCCTGCCTGATCAAGATGGGCGATACCCATGTGCTGTGCACCGCCACGATCGAAGATCGGGTACCCCCTTTCATTAAGGGTTCGGGGCTTGGCTGGGTCACCGCCGAATACGGTATGCTGCCCCGCGCCACCAACACCCGGATGCGGCGTGAAGCGGCCTCGGGCAAGCAAGGTGGCCGTACGGTGGAAATTCAGCGCCTGATCGGTCGCGCCCTGCGGGCCGGCGTCGACCGGGTTGCACTTGGCGAACGTCAGATCACCGTTGATTGCGATGTGATCCAGGCCGATGGCGGCACCCGCTGTGCCTCAATCACCGGCGGCTGGGTTGCTCTGCGATTGGCCGTCAACAAACTGATGAAGGCAGGTGACGTGATTTCAGATCCGCTGGTTGATCCGGTCGCCGCCGTGTCCTGCGGTATCTATGCGGGCCAGCCTGTTCTGGATCTCGACTATCCCGAAGACAGCGAGGCCGGTGTCGACGGCAACTTTATCATGACCGGGTCAGGCAAACTGATCGAGGTCCAGATGAGCGCCGAAGGTTCTGTATTCAGCCGTGCCCAGAT
>NZ_JBXWSL010000118.1:0-5042 GCF_059613425.1 Ruegeria sp. BHSA123
TTGATGCCTTCTGCGCGCCGGACATCCCAGAGTTGATGATATTCAAGCGCATTCCGCGGGATAATGCCCCCTTCTATAACGCCCAAGTCAAGAAAATTGAAACCTGGAAACTGCGCCTTCATCTCAGCGACTTCGGGAGACATGTGGTCATACGGGATGATAATCTCTACTTGGTCACTGCCAGCCTGAGCCGCCAGCTCACCCAGACATTTCCGCAGCACATCGCCCCCATCGACAATCGTGACCACAACCGAGATTTCCGGAGAACCGGTGCTAAGCACATTCATTCAAGGACCTTTGAACAAGAGGGGTAGGATTTACACTTCCTTGGATACCTTAGAACATTTAGACCTCGTTCTGAAAATATGTATCCTTCGGTATTCCGGCAGTTTTCCTGCAACGATATTTTAGAATTCAAATGATTAAGACCCGGATTTCTCTTGCCGTGAAACAAATAATGTATGTGAATTGCCGCACCATAATACCACGGCCTCATTTAGAAAATTGGATATGACGGAGTGTGATCATGCATATTGGCGTTGACGGCACGACGTGGCGCAATGAGCGCGGGTTCGGGCGCTTCACAAGAGAGTTGGTGAAGGCGTTGGCAGCCCGAGATGGAAAATTCCGTTACTCCCTGATTTGCGATCAGGACCCCCCTTACCCCGTCCCTTCGAATGTCGAAGTGATCGTTGCGCCGGGGTCGGGAAACGACCATCCGGCAAGCCGGTTTCAGATGCACCAGGCAACAGTGAAACTGGGATGCGATGTGTTCTTCTGCCCAACCGTGTCCTCGTATTATCCGTTGCTGTCGCGCGTTCCCAAAGTGGTGTGCATACATGACACAATTCCCGAGCGCTTCCCGGATATGATCTTTCCGACAAAGCTGAACCTTATGCTTTGGAAAATCAAAATCGCACTGGCCAAATTTCAGGCCACCCGGTTCATTACCGGATCCGAGTCATCTGCCGCAGACCTGAAATCCATCCTCGGCATTTCACGGGATCGGATTGACCTGACGACAATGGCAGCGGCGCCGTTTTTCAGAAAGATAAGTGATACCAAATCATTAAGCGACATACGCGCTGAATATAATGTACCTGAAAATGCCCGCATTCTTGTTTATGTGGGCGGCTTCAACAGACACAAAAATGTTCTTCGGCTCATTCAGGCCATGCCGATGATACTGGAGCAGCACCCGAATGCGTTTCTGGTGATTATCGGACGCACCACGGGCGAGAGGTTCTGGGACAATGTCGAAGATCTGCAGGCTTCCGCCCGCGCAGACGCGGTTGCCTCTGAGCGGATCATTTTCACCGGCGAAATTTCGGACGAGAAACTTGCGCTGCTGATCAATGCCGCCCACGCGCTTGTGCATCCGTCATTGTATGAAGGTTTCGGTTTTCCGCCTGTCGAGGCCATGGCCTGCGGCACTCCGGTTCTGGGGTCCAACACAAGCAGTATCCCCGAAGTGGTCGGTGATGGAGGGTTGCTGTTTGATCCCACTGACCCGTCTTCGATTGCGCAGCAGACCAACAGATTGCTGTCTGACAATGATCTTCACGCGCGGTTGTCAGAACAGGCGATACATCAGGCCGCAAAATTCACCTGGGATCGTGCCGCTGAAATGACCGTGGTCAGCTTTGAAAATGCGTTGAGAAAGGCGCATTGAAAACTATCCCCTATTTAAGAACAGTTTGCGTCAAGGATGAAAATTGATGCCATTTTCACCACAGAGAATACTGCGTTTCGACATTTTTGATTTCAGTCGCTTTTCACGATCAGACGCCATGATCACTGCCCCTCCTGTCCATCCCAGGAACACAGATCGCTTGGGAGAGAAAACATGAAACACCACCAGATTTCGGTTGTCGTTCCATGCACCAATGCCCTCTCCGACTTTCAGGCTTGCGCGACAGCCCTGCAAAGCCAGACCGGCCCTCAGCCGGAAATCATCGCCGTCATACGCCTGGGCCCTGAATTCACCCGTCGGCTCGAAGCGGAATTTCCGAGCATACGCACCATATCAGTGGCCGCAGATACGACCATTCCACAGATGCGTGCCGTCGGCATTCGGGCGGCCTCGGCCGATGCAATCGGTGTTCTTGAAGATCATGTGATTGTGCCGTGTGACTGGACCGAGCGTATGCTGGGTGAGATTGCGGCGGGATCCGATGTTGTGGCCGGCCCGGTGGACAATGACGCGACCGATACCCTTGTCGACTGGGCCGCGTTTCTTTGTGAATACAGCGCTGTCTTGCCGCCACTGAATGATGGCCCGTCAGATTGGCTTCCGGGCAATAACACTGTGTATCGCAGCGATGTTCTGAAACGGTTTGATGCCCTGCTGGATGACGGCAAATGGGAAAACCACCTCCATGACCATATGCGTGCCGAAGGGGTATCTCTGACACTGCGCAACGACATCATTTCCGGCCACAGGATGCATTACACCTTCGGCCTCTATCTCACGCAGAGATACCTTTATTCGAAAAGCTTCGCCGGGGCGCGGGTGCGCGGCGAAGCGTTCGGGAAACGAATCCTGATGGGCCTTCTCGCCTTTGCCCTGCCCCCGCTCGTTTATTTTCGCGTGGTTCGGAACGTCTTGTCCAAGGGTCGGCACATTCGCCAATTGCTACTTTCGTTGCCCCTTCTCGTGCCATTTTCATTGTCCTGGGGGTTGGGTGAAGTCGCCGGATACTGGTTTGGCGCAGGCCATTCCCTGTCCAGAGTTCGGTGAGGGAAAGGCTTGCGATGATCACGCAGGATCACTCACAACCCGATATCTCGGTGATTGTCGTGATCGTTGACGGAGGCGAAGCGCCGCACAAATGCCTTACTGCGCTTGCCAACCAACGCGGCGATTACGATGCTGAGGTTATTGTTCCATTCGACCAGCTTTCGCAGGAAGCTGCTGGGGCGGCAACTGACTTTCCTGGCTTCATGTTTCTTGATCTTGGAACAATTGCAGGCGGCGGGGCACAAGATGGTTCTATCGGACCGCCCGCACACAACCGAATACCGCCCGCGTATTCCGACGACCACCCTCGCTCTGGAATGGTTCCACTGGGGCCGCAAATACGCCCGTATCCGATGCGGCGAGATTTCGTTCGGCCTGCGGGTCTTTCGCGCCGCCGTAACACCCCTTTTGCCATTTGTTCTGTTTTTCAGGCATCTTGGAAACCAGCGCCGCAAGCGTATTTATCTTCGAAAGTTCTGGCTTGCCTCACCGCTTATTTTCATGATCGTAAGCATGTGGGCATGTGGTGAACTGGTGGGATATTTTCAGGGAGAAGAACCTGAAACACTGTGAAACTGTCAGGCGTAATTTTCATGACGCCCGACCAAAGCTAGTGCCTCCGGACAAAGCGCTGTGATTTAGTTAGGTGATAATTTTGAAGGTGAAAACATGATACCAGTCGCGGTTCCAGACCTTTCAGGTAATGAAGAACGCTATGTTGTAGAAGCGATCAAGGGAACTTGGATTTCTTCAAGCGGCGCATTTCTTGATCGTTTCGAAAAAGAGTTTGCGACCGCATGTCAGACCGACCACTGCCTTGCTGTCGCGAACGGTACAGTTGCGCTTCACCTTGCTCTTCTGACACTGGATGTGCAGCCCGGTGACGAAGTTCTCGTTCCTGCCCTGACATATATCGCAACGGCCAATGCTGTCAGATATTGCGGCGCGATACCGATCTTCGTCGATGTGGATCCCGGTGCCTGGTGTATCGACCCGGAAAAGCTCGCAGAGGCAATTACCCCCCGGACAAAAGGGATCATTGCGGTTCACCTTTATGGTCATCCGGCGGACATGGACGCCATAAACCAGATCGCCTCTGCCCATGATCTTTGGGTCGTTGAGGACGCCGCCGAGGCGCATATGGGGGAATACAAGGGCCGCAAGGTCGGATCATTGTCAGATATCGCCTCATTTTCCTTTTTCGGAAACAAGGTTTTCACCAGCGGTGAGGGCGGTGCACTCACCTTTAATGATGATGCCTTGCTGGAGCGGGCCAAAATGCTGCGCAGCCAGGGAAATGATCCGTACCAGCGTTATGTTCATAGAGTCGTTGGCTACAATTATCGCATGACGAACCTGACAGCTGCGGTCGTGTGCGCGCAGATTGAACGCGCAGACAGCATTCTGGCCCGACGCCGGGAGATTTTCGAAACCTATGACCGAAACCTGAAAGGAATACCCGGCATCAAATTTCGACCGGTCATGCCATGGGCCCGGCTAACGCCGTGGTTATACTGTCTTACAATCGATCCGGAACAGTACGGTGCCACCCGGGACCAGTTAGCGGATTACCTGCGCGAGAATGGCGTCGACAACAGGCCTTTCTTTCTGAGCATGCATCAACAACCCCCATATCTGGAGCTCGCGGCCACGCAGAACGTGCCCCTGCCGCAGTCCGAGCGCCTCTCGGCAACGGGTCTCAACCTGCCAACTTTCACGGGCCTGTCTGACACCCAGATAGGGACAATCTGCAACCTGATCGCGGAACGGGCCGGGGCTGCAAGCTAACCGCCCGACCCAAACGGAATGTGCCGGACCTAAGGGCGCACAGGTTCCAGCACCGGCAGATCAATGGCCTTGTTGGTGCGCGAACTTTCAACAACGGCATTTGCAATTTCGATCGACCGCAGCCCGGCATTACCATCCGCAATTCTTCCGCTAAGATCACCTTCACAGAGTTTCAGAAAATCCCGAAGCTCTTCCGTAAAAGAGATTTTCGCAGTGGTTTTCCACGAAAACAGCTTTTCGCGCACCGCAATATCAAAATATTGGCGTTTTGTGGTTTTCCCTTTGCCACCCGGTTCCGGAAGGGTGATCAGAACGTTCTTCATCGGTGCATAGGCACCCTGCACCACACCATGCGTCCCATGCACTTCGATTGCGAAATCATACCCGCGCCATTCGCCCCATGTCGCATGATAGACAGCGGGTATGCCCTCGGGGTTTTTCAACACGGCCAGGGCAGTATCTTCCGAGCCCGGCAGATTCCAGACAGTCTCGCTAGCCACACCATAGACAGAAG
>NZ_JBXWSL010000119.1:0-5131 GCF_059613425.1 Ruegeria sp. BHSA123
CTTCGCAAACTTATCCCGCCGCGACGCATTGAATTTGAAAGGCATCACAGCATCCCGCAGTCAAATCAAAGGACCAGCTACGCATCGGAAACGATTTGTGCAACACGCTCGCTTCGATTGGGTATTCGTATCTGTTTCCCTGGTCAACTGAACGAGGAGATCCCGCAGGATACACAGCAAAAGTCAGTTATTCGGCAGCGTCCACGCGAACCGTCCTGATGCCCGGATCGACGCGGCTGTAGGCAGCCAACAGTCGCGCTGTCCACTTTTGCGAAATATAGTCGGCCATGAAGCGTGACGGCGCGACAAGAACAACGCGCCCCCCTGCCCTTTCTGCTTCGGACAGATGTTGAAACCAGCTGGCCCATAGTTCTGGATCGCGCCCGTGAAGAATCGCCTGAACCTGAGACCACACATCCCCTTCGGTGCTTTCCGGGGCATTTGGTTTGGTCGCGAAAGGAATAACATTCGTTTCAGGTTCTGGCACGTCGGTCATCCGGGCTTGAAAGTCTGTTCCGATAACAGGCCAAACCTCTTCGGTGTCTATCAGGATTTGTTTCAGGTCAATCTCGTACACAGCAACACGACCCCGCGCAGCAGGCCGTTTTACCGTTATCCAACCTAATGCGCGAAATCTGGACATTTCGCGCTTTACTGTTCTTTCGTTCACTGTCCACAGGCGCGCAATTTCTTCCCGCCCAATGGATAATTCGTTGTTACGCCAGTTATATCGGGTCGTAATCAACGCAATGATACGCAGAATACTTCGTTGCCGGTGCTTGTCGCCTGACAGCGCATGAACGGTCAGTGCGGACAGTATATCATATTTTAAAGCCGGCGCATTTCGCCCGACCGGTTTCGCAAGCTGCATACCCGTTCTCACCGCTCTGTCTGCCTCAGGCGGGTGTGTCCCGCCAATCTCGCGCCGTTTGCCAACGCTTTTCACCATCTTGGGATAATTAGCGTCCAAAGCTTCGATTCTGTCAAGAAGAGACTGGAACTTCGCCTGATCTTGTGCGGATCAATCTCAAAAAACTAAAAGAAATTTGGTGAAGTATTGGTGATGGGGGTCATTCTGGGTGTCCCCCTATCGGCCCTTTATGTCCCCCTATATGTAGCATTTCTTGCCAGAATGCCCCCCTATATACTGGTCGCCGGGGGCCTTCCGGGCCTTATGGTATTCACAGGGTCCGCCGAATCGCTTCGTAGGGTTTAAGGCCTTGTTTTCTTACCCACGGGTAAGAGCGCACCCTCATCATAATTTCTTTTGCGTAAAGTGCAAATCAGGCGTAAATAGGAAACGAGCAGAAATTTACGTTCCAAACTACGAGACCTGAGGCATGTACACGCACGAAGACCTGAACGCATTGCGCAATCAGTCCCTCAAATTGCAGGGCTGGATTCGCCAGCAGACCTTTAGCCCTGAGATGGAGAAAACGCTCCGCCGGTTTTCCAGTTGGGAGGTGTCCGAACTGATCTTCCGGGTTAACCAGTCGACCTTTCGCGGAAAGCTTGCAGCCGATCCTTCCCTGCCTGGCGGAGAAGTTGAGCCCGACGGGCGTCAGCGCTGGTTCAGCCTGGAAGAGGTGAATGAGCTGCGGCGACGGCTCAAGATTAATCGCAAGTCCCTGATGCCCCCTCGCCCTGAAGGCAAGCGCGCCATTCGTGCGGCTGTCGCAAACTTCAAGGGAGGCGCGGGAAAGTCGACCGTGGCGCTGCACCTCGCCCATGCGGCCGCCCTGGACGGGTATAGGGTCCTCGTGGTGGATTTCGACCCTCAGGCAACATTGAGCCATTCGATGGGCCTGACGGATGTGGCCGAAGACTACACGGTTTGGGGGATCATGGCGCGCGACCTCATTCGTGAGACAGAGCGCATGAATAACCGCCCCGCCGCTGCGGAATCGGGAACCACCCTGCCCCGCCGGGAGTTGCCGTCCGCGATAACGGACATGGGCCTTGGTGATCTGCGAATTGGTGATTTCATCAAGAAGACCTCTTGGTCGACGATCGATGCGATACCTTCCTGTGCGAACGCAGCCTTTGTTGAATTTGCGTCGGCCCAGTACCGGCACCTGAATCCCGAATGGTCCTTCTTTGCGTCGGTTTCCCGGTATCTGGATCAGATTCCTGATGATGCTTATGACCTCATTCTGTTCGATTGTCCGCCCGCAATCGGATACCAGTCTATGAATGCGGTCTTTGCCGCTGACATGCTTTATATCCCTTCTGGGCCCGGATATTGGGAGTATGACTCGACCACATCGTTCATCGGCCAGTTGGCAGAAGCGTTGGAAGATCTGGCTTATGGGTTCGACAAGACCTTACCCACGGGTAAGATTGGATTGCCCAAAACCTTCTGTGAGTTGCGGTTCCTGTTGACGCGGTATGAACCGGGCAATGCGCTCCATCTGGCGATGTTTGATGCCTTTAAGAAGGTCTTTGGCGAACATGTCGCTCAGCACCCGGTGGAAATGACCCGTGCGGTGGAGCAGTCGGGACGTTTTCTGAGTTCGGTTTACGAAATGGACTACCGCGAGATGACCCGCGAAACCTGGCGGCGTGCCCGCTCGACTTTTGACAATGTGTATGAGGAATTCCGGGGCGTAATGTTATCGGCCTGGGACAAGGTGGAGGATGACGCATGAGCCGCAAGCGGAGAATGTTCGATATTGACCTACCGGCTATGGATGACATTCCTGTTGGTAAAGTACCGGACAAAGTTTTTGAAAAACGACGCGGTCCAATGGCCGCGGCAATTTCGGAAAATGCCGACGCTTTACGTGATCAGCAATCGACGGAACAATCCATCCGCGCCGAAAACGACCGTCTTGCACATGAACTGGTTCGGCTGAGAGCCGAAGGTTTGGTGACAGAACGGGTGTTGCTGAATGACGTTGTCACAGAAAAACTGACGCGAGATCGCAAACCAGGTCCTGATCCGGAACTGGATGAACTCAAAGATTCGATCCGGGACATCGGCTTGTCCAACCCGATCCGTCTGGAACGCAGGTCGGACGGGCTGTATGAATTGATCCAGGGCATGCGCCGTTTGTCCGCCTATCGTGCTTTGTACGATGAGACCGGGGACGAAACCTACGCCAGAATTCCAGCGGGGATTTCTGACGCGGGTGATCTGGACAACAGTTACCGGCGCATGGTTGACGAAAACCTGATCCGAAAGGATATCTCATTTGCGGAAATGGGCGCCCTCGCCCGTGCATATTCCGAAGACCCAGCGAATGACTGTCCGGATGTCGACAAAGCGGTTTCCACGCTGTTTAAGTCTGCCAGCTATACTAAGCGTAGCTATATCCGGTCTTTCGCCAGTTTGTTGCTGATGCTGGACAAAGTTCTGATCCACCCGAACGACATTCCGCGAAACGTGGGCGTTGAGCTAAAGCGCAAGTTCGACGCGACGCCGGGTCTGGTTCGCCAAGTGAGCGAGGCACTGAAGAGCGAGCCTAATCGGGATGGTACGCGCGAGGTTGCAATTCTCAGGTCATTTCTGGCTGAGCCAGAAGCCACGTCTTCAAGTAAGTCGGATGCAGTCAGCGCAGGTAAACCGCGCCGTGCGAAAACAACATTTCAGGTCTCGGGTAGGGCTGGGATCGCAAAATGCGCTGCCTCAAGTGGACGGATCGAGATCCGGTATGATCTGGATTTCACACGCGTTGATCGAAGCAAGCTGGAAGCGGCGATTGCCGCGCTGATCGATGCGCTTCCCGAAGAAGACGACCTTACCCACGGGTAAGATCATGGGCCAGCAAAGCGGGAAAAGGCGTCGGAAAGGTTCCGGCGCCTTTTTTTTGGCGCGCTGGGGCAGGGGGCTTGTTGGCATCGTCGGATACATCGCCTGTCCAAGCTGAACCGGACGTCACGGGCACTGAAGCGAACAAAGCAACCGACATGTTAAGACTTGTTCTTAAGTCGAGTTCGAGATTTCCCAAGATATCGAAATTTTGCAAAAGGAGTTTTATAGCATTTACGGCCGTCCAGTCGGAAACTAGAGGTGGCGCGGAGGCGTCGCGCTTTCACCGCTGACCAGCAGAACGCAACCCTTGAAACACAGTACAAGCATCAAAACAGGGTTTGCAGCTGTTCATATTTCAGGCGTAAATTACACTATATATAGGTATCAGGTACAGTTCTTTTACAAAATATGCTAAGATCCTTGGCTTAGCGGACTGAACAGAAGTTGCTTATCCAAAGTGCTGCGGAACGGACTTTGTTCGTGGTTCTGAGGCAACTAAATGCGTCCCACGACATCAGTTCTGACCAAATGACCACCGGCACCTTCGGGTGCCAGCTTTACCACGGTAACAGCTGAAAAATCTTAGGAAGCAAGGCTAAGGAGAAGGGGAGGGGGGGCTTGATCTGAGCAGATAACACGCCTCATCTTTTTTCTTGAGGCGTTTGTATAATTATAGGAATGTATTCGAAAAAATCGAAAGCAGAACAGAGGAGTAGGCGTCAAATGGCCGGGAAGTTCGAAATATACAAAGACAAGGCCGGGGAATTTCGGTTTCGTCTGAAAGCCGGGAATGGTGAAATCATTCTGGCCAGTGAAGGATATGTTCAAAAGGCAAGTGCCACGAACGGGATCGAGTCAGTCAAGAAGAACGCACCGGATGACGAGCGGTATGAACGCAAGGAAACCAAGTCCGGCGGTCACATGTTCAATTTGAAGGCCAGCAACGGGCAGGTCATCGGCACCAGCGAGAGCTATACCAGCGCTTCTGGGCGGGATAACGGGATCGAGTCGGTCAAGCGGAACGCACCGGACGCACGTGTCGACGACCTGACCTAACTTGGCGCGGTAACGCCCTGCCACTCCTATAGGTGCAAACTGCGACGCCGGGATGCGTGGACGCATCTCGGGTAACTCGACTTCGCCACCGAGGCCGTTTGCCCGGGATTGCCGTTACCTACGCGAGTTCAGTCAAGGAATCCGCACCTGCCCTTGTATCCGAAGTCTTTAGGGTCGCAGAAAATACCCCGACTGAGCCGGGGTCTTTTAGAGCGTGTTGCACAAATCGTTTCCGATGCGTAGCTGGTCCTTTGATTTGACTGCGGGATGCTGTGATGCCTTTCAAATTCAATGCGTCGCGGCGGGATAAGTTTGCGAAGG
>NZ_JBXWSL010000120.1:0-5036 GCF_059613425.1 Ruegeria sp. BHSA123
CTTCGACCGTCAGCAAACCCGCTTGTACAGGTCATCGTGGTCTCGGAAGGTGCTGATGAAGCGGACAAATGGATTGCAGAACGCTGTGGCGCAGGGGATGTAGTTGTTACCTCCGATATCCCTCTGGCCGCGAAATGCGTCGCAGCGGGTGCCCAAGTTTTGCGCCCGAACGGCGAAGCTTTTACGGCAGCGAACATAGGCCAGCAATTGGCAATGCGTGATTTGATGGCTGACCTGCGGGCCGCCAATCCGCTGGGGGCCGGAGGCGGCGGCCGACCATTCAGCAAAGCAGATCGTTCAAGGTTTCTGGATGCGTTAGAGCGGGAACTTCGCGCAGCGACCCGAGGATAAGTGCAATCATCGGCAAGCTAAAATGCGAGCCTGCAACCAGAAACGCCCGTTTACAAGCCCGCTGAAAGAACGCAGGCTGCGAAAGACTTCTGATCAGGCTATTCGCAAACGGAGACCGAATTATGAAAGTACAGGGTGCTCATTACCGGTCAATTTGGTGGGACAAATCGGCAGGTGAGGTTCGGATTATCGATCAGCGATGGCTGCCCCATGACTTTCGGGTGGTTACCCTGAAAACGCTGGATGAATTTGCGACAGCGATCCGCGACATGTGGGTCAGGGGTGCGCCACTGATTGGTGCAACAGCCGCGTTTGGAATTGCCGAACAGATGTCCCGTGACAGCTCTGACGCTTCGTTCGACGCCGCATATGACGTATTGCACGCGACCCGGCCAACGGCTATCAACCTGCGATGGGCTTTAGACAGATGCCGCGACGCGCTGATGCCACTTGCCCCAAGTGATCGCGCTGAACGGGCCTGGGCACTGGCACAGGAAGTTGCAGACGAAGATGTCGAGATCAATGCATCGATAGGTCGCCATGGGCTGCAACTAATCAAAGATATTGCAGCCCGAAAGCCTGCAGGTGAACCGGTGCGGCTATTGACGCATTGCAACGCCGGATGGCTGGCAACGGTGGATTGGGGAACGGCGACAAGCCCAATGTATCATGCGCATGACGCGGGCATTCCGCTTCATGTCTGGGTGGATGAGACCCGACCGCGTAATCAGGGGGCGCTGACATCCTGGGAGCTTGGTGAACACAGCATTCCCCATCGTTACATCGTGGACAATGCAGGCGGTCACCTGATGCAACACGGTTTGGTTGACGCGGTCATCACCGGTACAGACCGGACCACGGCACAAGGCGATGTCTGCAATAAAATCGGTACCTACCTGAAAGCCTTGGCGGCGCGGGACAACGGGGTTCCGTTTTACGTCGCCCTGCCCTCACCTACGATTGACTGGACGGTTCGGGATGGAGTGTCGGAAATACCGATCGAAGAACGCGATACGAAAGAAGTGACCCATGTCATGGGTGTGGTTGGACAAGGGGGTATTGCCGACGTTCGCGTCACCCCGAACGGGACGGAAGGTGGCAATCCTGCCTTTGATGTCACACCAAACCGGCTGGTGACGGGGCTTATTACCGAGCGTGGCGTCTGTGCCGCCTCTGCCGAAGGCCTTGCCGGTTTGTTTCCGGACCGAGCCGGCTAGATTTACACCCCACGCGGCATGACCGCTGGCACGCTCACATAGTTCGAGAGCGAAACGTCACCTCAGGCAGGGACTGCCAGACGGTTCTCTCGGATCGGTAGATGAACGATGGCGCTGAAAGCCCCTATTGCCACACCGATCCACCAGACAAGGGCATAGTCACCATATTGGTCATACATACGTCCCCCCAGCCAGACGCCCAGGAAACTGCCAACCTGATGGCTGAAGAAGATTATGCCATAGAGTGTTCCCATGTAACGCAGACCATAGAGGTGCGCGACAAGACCCGACGTAAGCGGAACGGTGGCCAGCCAAAGTGACCCCATCACCAGCGAGAATGTAATAACGGACAACGGCGTTATCGGGAAAATGATGAACAACGCCGCAGCAAGCGTCCGACCGGCATAGACCGAGGCCAGCAGATATTTCTTGGGAAAATGATTGCCAGCCCAGCCCGCCAAAAGGGTCCCGGCGATATTGGCCAAACCAATCAGTGAAATCGATACCGCGCCAAGTGCGGACGTGGATGTGATGCCGATGGAATGCAGCACGCTGCCGGGTTGGATCGGGCCGCACATTTCGGTCACGAATGCGGGGAAGTGAGCCGTGACAAATCCCAGCTGGTAACCGCAGCTGAAAAATCCAATAAATATCAAAGCGTAAGAGGGGTCTCGGAACGCCTTGCCCAGAATTTCGCCCATGCTTTCTTGCAACGCTGCCTTTGAACCTAGCTGAGGCGCCCGCATGAAGGGCAAGGTCAATACAAGCGCTAGAATCGCAGCCGCAAACACGACGAAGACCTGTTGCCAGGGCAGGAATGACAGCAACCACTCAGCTGCCGGCGCGCCCAAAACCTGTCCGAAACTGCCCGCCGCTGTAACGACGGCCAGCGACATGGACCGATTTTCATCAGAGGACGCACGACCGACCACAGCCAAAACCACGCCGAACCCGGTTCCGGCAATGCCAAACCCCACCAGCCACGCATAAACCTGATGCCCAAGCGGTGTGACGGACCAGGCCGACAGAACCAGACCGGCAGCATAGGTCAAGGCACCGAGGACAATGGCCTTTCGGTCTCCTACTTTCTCAGCGATAGCTGCAAAGATCGGTTGACCGATGCCCCAAGCCAGATTCTGGATGGCGATCGCCAATGAGAAATCCGTGCGCAGCCAGCCAAATTCGCTGGCAATCGGAATCTGAAACACGCCGAAAGACGCGCGCACGGCAAAACTGACCGTTATGATGATGCATCCAACGATCAGGATCGGGTTCAACATGCGGGTGGATTGCGGCATAGCGACCTCGGGTAGTTTGGTCCGACGGACCGTACTGCATTTACGGATCGCGTCAATTCAACAGATTTGCGGTCACGAATAAGCAATTTTGATACGTCAGGGAAATGGCATCTTTTCAACGCGCTGGGTCACGGGTAAGGCTCTGGGTCATGACGGATCTGATTTCGCTTTACGAAGCCCGCGTTGCGGATGGAACTCTGACGCGCGACGACGCTCAAGAAGCCGTTTTGCCCCAGTTTGATCGCATCCTCGCGGCACTGGCCGAGCCGGTAAAACGAGGGTTTTTCCGCAAGGCTCCGCCAACGCCCAAAGGCCTGTACCTATGGGGCGGCGTCGGACGTGGTAAATCGATGCTGATGGACATGTTCGTCGACACGCTGGGTGAAGTCCCCGCACGGCGCGTTCACTTTCATGCCTTCATGCAGGAAATCCATGCCGGAATGCACAAGGCCCGAAAAGAGAACGTCGAAGATGCTCTGGCACCTGTGGCGAGAGAGGTTGTGAAATCCGTCCGCCTGCTGGCCTTCGACGAGATGCAGATCACTGACATTACGGATGCGATGATCGTTGGCCGCTTGTTTGACCTGCTGCACGAGGGTGGCGTTGTTGTTGTGACCACGTCGAACAGGCATCCGGACGAGCTGTATAAGGATGGGTTGAACCGGCAATTATTCTTGCCTTTTATTGCCCATATCAAAGACCAGTTGCAGGTATGGGAACTGGTATCGCCCACGGATTACCGTCAGAACAGACTAGAGGGTGCTCCGGTCTATTTTACACCCATCGGGCCCGAAGCGCGGCAGAAAATACGGGATGTCTGGAAAGATCTTGCAGGCGGTCCTGCCGATCCGTTGATATTGCAGGTCAAAGGCCGCGCTGTCGAACTGCCCGCATTTCGCAATGGTGTTGCACGGGCTTCGTTCTATGACCTGTGCGGCCGGATGCTGGGACCGGCAGACTATCTGGCTATCGCAGAAGCAATTAAAGTGCTGGTGCTTGAGGACATCCCCCGTCTGTCGAGAAATAACTTCAACGAAGCCAAGCGCTTTGTCATCCTGATTGATGCGCTCTACGAGGCAAAAGTTCGGTTGATCTGCTCGGCTGCGGCAGAGCCCGAGATGTTGTATGTCGAAGGTGAAGGCACCTTTGAGTTTGAGCGTACTGCGTCGCGCCTGCGGGAAATGCAGGACCAGAACTGGGGGAAGTAGGGGGCTCTGCCCCCGTCGCGCTGCGCACGCCTCCCCCGGAGTATTTGCGAAAAGATGAAGCTTAACCGTTTTCTCGCAGGATGTTTCCGGCAAGATAAAGGGAGCCGCAGATCAGGACACGCGCCTGTGGGTCTTGATCCGTGATTGCCTTCAACGCATCCGAAACGCTTGCAGCGACCGAAGAGGGCAAGCCAACTTTGGCGGCGGCGGCGGCGGTTTCATCGGCGCTGAGCGTGGCCGCCTCGCCCGGTATGGAGACGGCAGTCAGACTTGCAACCTGTCTGGACAGTGGCGCGAGATACCCAGTCACGTCTTTCGTGTTGAGCATACCGCAGATTAAATGCGTGGGACGTTGCGGCATTTTCGCCAGCACATCGGCCAGCGCGATACCTGCGGCCGCGTTATGCCCTCCATCCAGCCACAGTTCGACCTGAGGGGCTTGCTCGGTCAGCGGGCCGGTTTTGAGACGTTGCATACGCGCAGGCCAATCGGCATTGGATACGGCAGCCTCGTAGGCCGCGTCACCCATTGAAAGATGACGCAGAACCGCTAAGGCGGCACCGGCATTCTGGAACTGATGTGCACCCAGCAGGTTGGGTAGCGGCAGATCACGCAGCCCGGTTTCGTCCTGATAGATCAAGCGCCCGTTTTCTTCATGAACGTGCCAATGCTGGCCATGTACAAGCAGCGGTGCGCCCAACCGGGCGGCTGTGTACTCGATCACCTCCAGCGCCTCGTCTTCTTGCGGGCCGACGATGCATGGCACACCAGGTTTGATAATGCCCGCCTTTTCGGCGGCAATCTTTCCCAGGGTGTCGCCCAGATACTGTTCATGATCGATTGAAACCGGCGTAATGACTGTCACCGCCGGTTCATCAATCACATTTGTCGCGTCAAGCCGTCCGCCCAGACCGACCTCGAGCAGAGTGTAATCTGCTTTGCAGCGAGAGAAGGCCAGCAAG